>NZ_JBIWLW010000029.1:0-120385 GCF_044766385.1 Streptomyces sp. NPDC102274
AACAACTCGAACACCGACACATCAAAATTCAACGACGTCGAGAACAACGTCCGCGAAAACCGCTCCACACCCAACGACACCGCCCACCCCACCAAACCAGCCATCGCCGCATGCGGCACCACCACACCCTTCGGCCGCCCCGTCGAACCCGACGTATAAATCACATACGCCGCCGACGACAACGACACGGACCCGGACGCCGACAGGGCAAGCCGCGCGTCCGAATCCTCCAGCAGCGGACCGGCCAACATCGCCTCGTCCACCACCACCCGGACACCGCTGTCAGCCTTCATGAACTCCAGCCGATCAGCCGGATACTCCGGATCCAACGCCACATACGCACCACCCGCCCGCAACACCCCAAGCACCGCCACCACCAAATCCACCGACCTCGGCAGACACACCCCCACCCGCGACTCCACACCCACACCCAACGACACCAAATACCCCGCCAGACGATCCACCCGCACACCCAACTCGCCATACGACAGCGACACACCACCCTCACCCAACACCGCAACCGCCCCAGGAACCGAAACAATACGATCCCGAATCAACTCCACAACCGACCGCTCACCCACCCCAACCCCCGGACCCGCCCACCCCATCAACAACCGCTCAAGCTCAACCCCACCCAACATCCCCACCCGTACCAGCGGCACCGAAGGATCCGCCGTCACCCGATCGGCCAACGCCAGCCAATGCCCACACAACCGCTCGACGGTCTCCACGTCGAACAGATCCGTATTGAATTCCAGTTCCGCGGCGAGTCCGTTCGGGGATTCCCAGAACTCCAGCGTGATGTCGAATCGCGACGACTCACGCGGTACGGGCTCACGCCGCGCGGCCAGCCCCGCGAAGTTGCCTTCCACGTCGACCGAGTTCTGGAGGACGATCAAGGCCTGCACCAGCGGGGTCCTGCTCGGATCGCGGTCCGGTGCGAGCGCGTCCACCACCCGGTCGAACGGCACCTCCTGGTGCGCGAAGGCATCAAGGGCCGTCGTACGAACGTGGTCAAGGAGATCATCGAAGGAGTGCCGGTCCTGATCGATGCGTGCCCGCAGGACGAGGGTGTTGACGAAGAACCCGACCAGCCCCTCCAACTCCGCCCGCTCACGCCCCGACACGACCGTGCCCACCGCCACATCCCGCTGACCGCTGTACCGCGACAACAGCAACTGCGTCACCGCGGTCAGCACCATGAACAGACTCGCCCCATGCCTCTGCCCGGAACGCGTGAGACGCCGGACCAGCTCGCCCGGCACCTCGAAGGTGTGGAGTGCTCCGGCCGAGTTGCGCACCGCCGGGCGTGGCCGGTCCGTCGGCAGCTCCAGCGGTTCCAGACCGTCCAACTTCTCTCGCCAGTAGTCGAGTTGGCGTGCGTGCGCGTCGCCGGTCAGCCGGTCGCGCTGCCATACGGCGAAATCGGGGTACTGCACCGGCAGCTCCGCGAGGTCCGCGTCCTCACCTCGTACGGCAGCGGCGTAGAGGGCGCCCAGCTCACGCGTGATGACGCCCATCGACCAGCCGTCGGTGACGATGTGGTGCATCGACAGGACGAGGACGTGTTCCTCCGCCCCGAGGTTTACCGCCAGTGCACGGAACAGGGGCCCGGCTGCGAGGTCGAACGGCGTCGACTGCTCGGTCCTCAGCGCCTCGTCCAGCGCGTGCGTGCGGTCCGCGTCGTTCTTCGCCGACAGGTCGACGGCGCGCAGAGGCACGGTCAGCGTGGGATGCACCGTCTGCACTCCACCACCGAATGTCGTGCGCAGCGCCTCGTGCCGCGCGGTCAGGCCGTTGAGAGCGGCCCGCAGAGCGGCCATGTCCAGGGAGCCGGTGAGACGCAGCGCCAGCCCGGTGTTGTACTCGACGCCGCCGGGAGTGAAGTCGTCGAGGAACCAGAGGCGTTCCTGGCCGTACGAGAGCGGAAGCTCACGGTCGCGGGATACGGGCACGATCGAGGTAGCCCGGGACGAAGCGTGAGCGGGTCCCCGCGTCTGTGCCTGTGCCACGGCCTGTGCCACGGCCTCTGCCATCGCGGAGACGGTGGGGTGATCGAATACCGTCCTTGTCGACAGCTCGCACCCAAGCGCCTTCTGGACGCGAGTCACCACTTTGAGGCCGGTTATGGAGTCCCCACCGCGAGCGAAGAAGTCGTCATGAATGCCGACGCGGTCACCCCCGAGAACCTCGGCCCAGACCTCGCAGAGGAGCTCTTCCATGTCGGAACGGGGGGCCACGTAATCCCCGGCCGCCCCGACATCGGGGGCCGGAAGCGCTCGTTGGTCGACCTTTCCGTTCGTGGTCAGGGGCAGCGCGTCCAGTACGACGAAGGCCGACGGCACCATGTACTCGGGCAGAAGCGCGGCGGTGTGCTCACGTAGGCCGGTGACGTCCAGATCGCCGGACGGTACGAGGTAGGCGACCAGGCGCTTCGATCCCGGACGGTCCTCGCGCACGATCACCGAGACCCGCCCTACGGCAGAGTGACGCGACAGTACGGACTCGATCTCACCGAGCTCGATACGAAAGCCCCGCACCTTCACCTGACCATCGTTCCGGCCAAGGAAGTCCAGCCGGCCATCCGACCGCCACCGCACCACATCACCGGTCCGGTACAACCGCTCGCCCGAACCGAACGGATCCGCCACAAACCGCTCGGCCGTCAGCCCCGCACGACCGTCATAGCCACGCGCCAGACCAGCACCACCGAGATACAACTCCCCGGGCACACCGATACCGACCGGCCGCAACGAGCCGTCAAGGACGTACGCGGACGTGTTGTCCATCGGACCCCCGAGCGGGACAGCCGAGGCCGAGACATCCTCGGCCTCCACCGGCCCGCACACAGCGAACGTCGTGGACTCCGTCGGACCGTACACATGCACCAACTCGGTGTCCGGACACGCCTCCAGCACCCGCCCCATCGCCACACCCGACGCCGCCTCACCACCCGTCCACACCTCACCCAGACCCGCAAAACACCCCGCATCCTCCTCCGCCAGCACATCGAACAACGCCTTCGTCAAAAACAGCCCCGCCACCCCACGCACCACCGCCGCACGCACCACCGACACACTCAACTCAGCCTCAGCCACATCCACCGTCCCACCACTCAACAACGGCACCCACACCTCAAACGTCGCCGCATCAAACGAATGCGGCGAATGAAACAAAACCCTGCCATGCGCACCCGACGACCAACGCGAGTCCGCCGCCAACGCCACAATGTCCCCATGCGTCACCGCCACACCCTTCGGCACACCCGTCGACCCCGACGTAAACATCACATACGCCAGAGCACCCGCAGGAACCCCCACCGGAAGCCCCACCTCACCCACCGGCTCAGCATCCACGCGCACAGCCCGAACCCCGCCGACCTCATCCACCGACCGGTCCGTCACCACCGCCACCGCACCGCTCCGCCCCAGCACCTGCCGTATCCGCTCATCCGGATACCCGGCATGCAACGGAACGTACGCACCCCCCGCCTTCACCACCGCCAACATCGCCACCACCACATCGACCGACCGCTCCAACAGCAGCCCGACGCGCGACTCGACACCCACACCACACTCCACCAACACCCGCGCCAACCGCCCCGCCCGAGCCTCCAACTCCCCGTACGTCAACGACACATCACCACACACCACAGCCACCGCACCCGGCGACTCCGCCAGTCGGTCTCCGAACTCACTCACGATCGATACGTGCTGGACTGACGGCATCGACTGCCCACCCTCGAACATCGTTGTTTTCCCCGTATATCTCGTGACTGTGTCGCCGTGGGCACGCGCGCGGTTCGGGCGGCTCTCAGCTCCGTCGTTGCAGGGCCCGGCCGCCGTACTGGAGGAGGGCGACCGGTCCGCCCGCACGCTCCCTGACGAACCTCCCGACGATCGGCAGGGCGTCGTGGACCCGGTCCCGAGCGACGAAGAGGTCGTCCTCGTGGATGGTGAGCAGGTAGTCCGAGTAGTCCTCGCGGGTGAGGAACAGCTCTCCCGAGCCGTCGGCGACAACCATCAGCAGCAGATCGCCGTTCGTGTAGCTGCCGAGATAGTCACCGAGGTCGCCGACCTGCGGGGCCTCGGGGTGCGGCAGGCTGTAGTGACCGAGGTCGAGCCCGTTCGCGCGCAACTCCCCCACCAGGTCCTCCCACAGCTTGGGCCCCGCCGTGGAGTTGGTGGTCACGGCGAGCGCCGTGCTGCTACCAGGATGGATACGGAGGTTGCAGGTGGCCCCGCCCACCGCTCCGTCGTGGCCGAACCACGCGTCGTCCCCGTTCCTGTGGCACATCAGGCCCAGGCCCCAGGCGTCCGCGAGACCGAACGGTTCGGCGTCCGGCACGCTCTCCCGCATCTGAAGGATCGCGTCCTCCGGCAGCAGCCGGCGGTGGGCGAAGGTGTCACGGTCGTCGAGGTGCAGTCGGGCGGTGGTGACCAGGTCCCGCGCGCTCCCGGCGAGGCCGCCGGCCGCCGCCAGGGAGAGGGCCGTCATATGGTCGACCGGCTCGGCCTCGTCGCTGCCCGCGCGTATCGCGTGCCCCTCGGCCCTGGTTCTGACCGGCTGGTCCGCCCCGGGCCTGGGGTCGTGCAGAAACACGGGCTCGATGCCCAGTGGGCGCAACAGGCAACTGTCCATCGCCGTCCACCAGTCCATTCCGGACACGGCCTCGATGACGGAGCCGAGCAGGCAGTATCCGGTGTTGGAGTACGAGAACGCGAGGCCGGGCGGGAAGAGGTTCGGCTCTTCCCCGCATACGGTCGCGAAGCGCCGGTACGAGGGGCCGCGCATGTCGGCGTACTCGATGCTGTCCGCCAGGCCGGCCGTGTGGCTGAGGAGTTGACGGACCGTGCCGGTTCCGATGAGCGGATTGGTCGCGCTCTTCAGCTCGGGCACGAGTCCGGACAGTGGTTCGTCGAGGTCGAGGTCGCCGTCGGAGACGAACTGCATGGCGAGGCCGGCCGTGAAGAACTTCGTCACGGAGCCGAAGGGGAAGGCGGTGTCGGCTGTCACCGGATTCTTCGTCCGGACGGATTCGACACCGACCGTGTGCTCCGTCAGGGCGCCGTCGCGGTAGAGGGCCAACTGCGCGCCTGTCACATGATGTTCGCGCGCGAGCTCCTCGAATATTTCCGCGACGCGGCCCGGTGATCCGCTCGTACCCACTGAAGACTTCCCCCCGCTGTCCGGTGTCTCATTGTCCCCAGGCTCTCCCTCCGGCCCCGCTTCCGCAATCATCTTCGACGGCAGTGGAAAACCCCTGGTCAGAGTGGATTACCTGGTCAGTGCCGACGGAAGGGCCGCCCCGGGCGATCCGGGACGGCCCTCCTCACCACGTACGTCTGCGAGCTGTACCGGCTATCCCACGGCGACGGACACGACCGTCGCTCCCGCCGCGATCGCGAGCACCGCCGCGGAGATGATCAGGAATCGGGGATTGCCCACGTTGACGGTCCAGCCCGTGCCCACGCGCCGGGGCACGAGGATGGCGGGATCGTCGGCGTTGGCGTAGACGGTGCCGGCTCCGTACCAGTGGCGGTCGTCGTCGCGCGGCACCAGCCCGGTTCCTTCGTCCGAGCCATCGAGACCGCCGGGGCCGTCCCCGCTTTCCAGCGCGAGCCGGCTGCCCCCGGGTCCAATGCGTACGAGCGGAACGGACACGGCGACGGCCGCGATCAGTGGTACGCCGATGACCAGGGACAGCACGGCGCCGGAGCGGCTGTCGCTCCACATCATCCCGGACAGCCCGAGCAGCATGAGATTGAGCAGTGCGGCGATGCCCAGCAGACTGCGTGCCGTCAGGCTGAGATAGCGGCGGTGCCTGGCGGCGCTGCTCCGGGGCCGCGAGACATCCAGGTCCGCGCGGGCGCGCAGTACGGCGGCGACCGTCCCGATGACCGTGGCGGTCAGCAGGATCTGGGCGAAGACCAGGCTGAACGCGGTCCAGAAGGTGGTCGTGATCTCGCGGTACACGGTCCCGCCCGAAGCGCGTTCCGGGAGCGCCATCATCTCGGGCAGCTGCGGGTAGACGATCGCGCCGGCGACGGCGGTCACGACGACCACCACGAGCGAGGGAATCGTCCAGGCCCAGGGGAGCCGTACGGGGTCGGTGCGCAGGGAGGTGTCCATGACCACGCCCTGCCGTACGTGCTCGTACCAGTTGCCCCGCTCCTTCGCGCGGGCGAGGGCGCGGTGTGCGCTCAGCCACAGTGCGGCAGCGATGGCGCAGAGCACGAGCGCCGCCACGCCGCCGACCGCGACGCTGTCCAGCACGGCGCCGACGACGAGGGCGGTCACGGTGACGATGAGGGTGGCCGGCAGTAACAGGGCGCGGTAGCGACGGCGTTGTTCGGTTACTTCGAGGGCGTCCGCCTTGTCCGGCGGGACCCGTACGCCGAAGGGTACCGAGTGAGGGTTGAGCAACGGGCTCGGTGCGGCGTAGAGGGTGGCCCCCAGAGCCAGCAGGATCCCGGAATTGACGAGCAGGCTGACAAGCACGGTGTTCACCTAATCCAATTTCTCGCATCGGCCGCCTGTCTTGCAAGCGCCTTTGGCCAGGACTGAAACCCGCAGGTCGAGCGGGTTTCCCCGGGAATTGCCCGGGAATTATTACCGATCGGTATTCACTGCGCGGCCATGTGCCCGTCGTGCATCATGGTCATGTACCACGGTGCACGACTGACCTGGAGATCCAGGAAGAGCGAACGGGGGTTCACTCGGGCATGAAGAGAGGGGAACGCAGAAATGACGGGCCGACGGGTCACACACAGAGAATTCATTTCACCTTCAAGGACGTAATGAATTTCCGACTGCGCAGATCTCTCGGGCCCGTCCCCGAGTCTCTTTTCGCGCTGGGAGTTCTTCACCGGAATACCGACGACGCGTTCTCGGAATGGCGCAGGGCCGTCAAGGTCAGACAGGGCCGGCGCCTCCATCAGCTGCTGGGCCTGGCCGAGAGCCTTGCCGCCGCCCCCGGTCTGCTGTCGATCACTCTGTCGGCGTCGGGAAAGGTGAGAGCCGAGGTCAGCGGCCTTCCGCCGGCCCGAGCGTCCTTCGCCCAAGCGTCCTTCACCCAAGCACCGTCCGCCCAAGCACCGTCCACCCAAGCCTCCTCCCCTCATCTTCCGGCGTTTCTTCGCGAGTTCGCCGAGGAGGCGGTCCAGCCGTACTGGCCCCGGATCCACAGTTTTCTGGAGAGCGAGCGCGAGGCGACCGGCCGGCTCATGTTCACCGACGGTATGCACGAGCTGTTCCGTGTCGTGGACGAGGGGATCCGCTGGCAGCCGCCCGTCCTGACGATCCCGAGCGACCGGGAGCTGCCGGGCGAGGTACGGCTGCGCGGTGCCGGTCTGCTGCTGGCGCCCTCTCTGTTCCTGTCCGGTCCCCCGCGTCTCTTTCTCAACCAGGCGGCCCCGGAGAGAGCGCCGATCCTGGTCTACCCGGTACATCCCGACCCCATGATGGCCTCCGCTCTGTGGAACCTCACCCAACCGAAAGAGTCACTGTCCGCTCTCGTCGGGAGCACGCGCTCCGCGGTGCTCCAAGCGCTCACCGAGAGCCGCACGACGACCGAACTCGCCCAGTATGTGGGGGTGTCGGCCGGTTCGGCGAGCCAGCATGCGAGCGTACTGCGCAACGCCGGACTGGTGTCGACGACACGTACACGCAGCTATGCGATCCACACCCTCACGCCGCTGGGCGAGGCTCTCCTCAAGGGGCCGGCGCTCAGGCCGCTCCCCCACCGCTCCTGACCCGCGAGAGGCCGCCGGGGCCCACCGGAGCCGCCAGGACTCCCTCATCCTTCATCACCTCCCTCGCTCCGCTCGGCGAACTCGTTCAGGGTCGTCCCCACGTACGTCAAGATCTCCTCCTCGGGAATACCTCGCACCACCGCTTCGGCCAGGAGTGTGCGCAGCCGCTGCTCCCAGTCGACCCCCACCCGCAGTTCCGCCGTCGCCCTCCGCACGTCCGGGTGGACCACCGCTCCGCTCTTGCGGTTGATGCGGATGATGCCCTCGCGCCGCAGCAGGTCGTACGCCTTGTTCACGGTGTGGAAGTTGATCGCCAGGTCGACGGCGAACTGCCTGGTGGAGGGCAGGGACGCGCCAGGCGCCAGCACGCCGTCGGCGATGGCTTCCACCACCCGGTCCCGGATCTGCTGGTAGATCGGGACCTCACTGTCGAGATCGAGTACTAGATGCACAAGCCCACTCTATCTGATATACAACTACTAGAACAGATGGCCACGGCAGGACCGCACACCGGGTCCCAGAGGGAGGGATGAATCCCATGGCAGAGATGAAGATTTCAGGCTCGGAGCTGACGGTCGAGTTCAGCCGGCGGGAGCAGACCTGGCTCCACCGCAGCTCACTGACCGTTCCGCTGGCGAGCGTCCGCCAGGTGACCCGGGTCGACCGTCCACTGAGCGTCGCCCACGGCACCCGCAACGGCCTGGTCGTCTCGGGGTTCGCCAAGATCGGCTTCTGGGGCGTCATGGTCGGGCCGCGTCAGCTCGTGGCCGCCTATCGAGGCAAGCCCGGTCTGCATATCCTCCTCGACCGCACCCCTGACGGTGAGAAGGTCGACGAGCTGGTTCTCTCGCTCGACGACGCGGACCAGCTCGCCGAACTCGTCGGACAGCGCAGGGGGAAGAGCTGATGAATCAACCGAACTACCGGATCGAAGTGACCGGCCTGACCAAGCGGTTCGGGCCGGTCACCGCGGTGGACAGTCTCGGCTTCTCCGTGGAGCCGGGCGTCATCACCGGCTTCCTCGGCCCGAACGGCGCCGGCAAGACCACGACCATGCGCATGATCCTCGGTCTGGTCACCCCGACCGCGGGCACCGCCACGATCGGCGGCAAACGGTACGGGGAGCTGCACCGGCCCTCCGAGATCGTCGGCGCGGTCCTCGACGCCTCGGCCTTCCACCCCAATCACTCGGCACGCGACCATCTGCGGATCTACCGCACCATGGGCGGCCATCCGGCGGGCCGCGTCGAGGAGTTGCTCGACCGGCTCGGCCTCGCGCACGCCGCGCACCGCAAGACCCGCACCTTCTCCACCGGCATGAAGCAGCGGCTCAGTCTCGCGACCGCGCTGCTGGGCAATCCGCGGGTGCTGCTGCTCGACGAGCCGAGCAACGGCCTCGATCCCGAGGGCATCGCGTGGCTGCGCCGCTTTCTGCGCGAACTCGCCGACGAGGGGCGCACCGTACTGGTGTCGAGCCACGTGCTCAGCGAGGTCCAGCAGATCGTGGACGACATCGTGATGATCCGGGGCGGCAAGCTCGTCGCGTCAGGCCCGCTGCGGGAGATGGAGCGGTTCAGGCCCTCGACCGTACTGGTCCGCTCCCCCGACGCCGAGGCGCTCAAGGAGGTGCTGCTGCGGGGCACGTCGGACGGGGCGGCCGCGCAGAGCGTCGAGACGGGGCACGACGGCGCACTGCGGGTGCACGGGCTCGCGACCGCGCAGATCGCCGATCTGGCGTCGGCCGCGGGGCTGCGGGTGCATGAGCTGCTCACCGAGGACACGAGTCTGGAGCAGTTGTTCTTCGAACTGACCGCGGACAGCGAGAGGGAGGCCCGATGAACGCACTGATCAAGGCGGAGTTCCGCCGGCTGCTGGCCACGCGTATGTGGCTGTGGGCGCTGCTGACCGCCGTCGTCCTGGGCGGTGGCATGGTCGGGCTGCTGACCGCCGTCGGACCGGAGAATTTCTCGCCGCCCATGCCGGGGCTGGAGACGAAGGACGGTGTCCTGTCCGTCTTCGGGATGCTGGGCTTCACGGTCTTCGTCCCCGCGGCGCTGGGCACGCTGGCCATGACGTCGGAGTACCGGCACCGTACGGCCACCTTCACCTTCCTCTTCGCCCCGCAGCGCTGGCAGGTGCTCACCGCCAAGCTGGTCACCTTCGGAGTGGCCGGTCTGGTGTACGGGCTGGTGCAGACCGGCAGCGCGGGCGTGGGGTTCTTCGGGGCGCTCGCCGCCCGCGGGGTCACTCCCGGGCTGGCTACCGGCACGGTGATCGAGCTGCTGCTCAGACTGGCGCTGACGATGGCGGTCTACACCCTGCTCGGGGTGGCGATGGGAGCGCTGATCCGCAATCAGATCGTGGCCCTCGCGGTGGTGATCGGCTATCTCTACATGGGTGAGCTGATCCTGATGATGATCCCCGGGGTCAATCTGCTCTACCCGCTGCTGCCGGGTGGTGCGACGGCCTCGCTCACCAGCTTCACCTATCTCGCTGATGTCCTGGCGGACGAACTGTCCACGAGTCCGGTGTCGTTGCTGTCACCGGTGGGCGGTGGACTGCTGCTGGCGGGTTACGCTCTCGTCGCGGCGGCCGTGGCCGTACTGGTACCCATGCGACGGGACGTGGTCTGACGGCCGGACCGCGGGTACGGAGCGATTGCCGGGACTCCCTTCCCCCGGCGATCGCCCGTACACGCAAAGGGCGGGTGCCCCGGACCGCATTCCGGGGCACCCGCGCTGCTCCTGCTCCACTTGCCCAGCCGTTCCCGGCCTTGCCGGACGCGGCTGTGGCGTCCGGTCCGTCAGGCGGGGACGCCGGCCTTTCCGGCCGATACCGTCTCGCCCTCCATCTCCCGTATGAGGCTGGCGGGCCGCATGTCCGTCCAGTTCTTCTCCACGTAGTCGAGGCAGGCCTGCCGGCCGTCCTCGCCGAAGACGACCGTCCAGCCGTCCGGGACGTTCGCGAACGTGGGCCACAGCGAGTGCTGGTTCTCGTGGTTGACCAGTACGTAGAAGGAGCCGTTGTCGTTGTCGAACGGGTTCTCCATGAGTTTTCCCTTCCCCATGTCCGGGTTCCGGACTTCCCCCGGCCCCCCGCGGCATGATCTCCCAGCCGCTTCAGCCGGTTCAACTGTTTTGCCTGGGACCAAAGGGTCCCCAGCCGGAACCTGATATTCGATGTATGCCAATAGGCGGGTGGATGGTGCGTGGACGGTGCGGTGACACGATGTGTCCGACCTCGACGGATCAGCTGTTCCGCGCGAAGAATTCGAGCAGTGCGGCGTTGACTCCGTCGGGGCGTTCCAGATAGCCGTAGTGACCGGCGTCACGGATCTCCGTATAACGGGATCCCGGTATCGCGTCGGCTACTTCGCGGCTGAAGTGCGGGGGCAGTATCAGATCGTCCGAGAAACCGATGACGAGGCAGGGCCTGTCGATTCCCCGGTAGGAGTCCAGCCGGTTGGTGGTGATGTCGATATCGAGCTGGGCGCGGTACCCGGGCAGCTGTGACACGGGCGCGAGTTCGAAGATGTCCAGCCAGTCCCGGACCTCCTTGTCCTCGCTCAGGGTCGCGGGGGACAGATTCTGCAGGGCGCGGAGGGTGGCCCCGTACAGCGGTGTCATCGTGCCACCGTTGTCGTGGAACTCCCGTTCCGCTCGCGCGTGCGCCCGGCGCATGAAGTCCGTGCGACCGCGTGTGGCCATCAGTACGAGCTGGCTGACCAACTCCGGGCGGGCCAGGCAGAGTTCCTGGGCGACATGGGCGCCGAGGGAGGTGCCCACGAGCCGGCAGGGACCGATGCCGAGCCGCTCGACGAGCCCCGCCGTGTCGCCGACCAGGTCCTCGATGGTGAAGCCCTCGGCGCAGGCGTCGGTCGGCGGGATCCCCCGGTTGTTGAAGGTGATCACCCGGTAGCCGGCCGACGTGAGGGCGGGCACCTGGTGGAGGTGCCAGGAACGGCCGCCCGCACCCGAACCCATCACCATCACCACCGGTTCCCCGTGGCCGGTGTCCTCGAAGCTGAGGTTGATTCCGTTGATGCGGCTGATCGGCACGTACGTTCTCCGTTCTGCTGTCGTTCCGGATCAGGCGTCCGCCACCGACAAGGCGTCCGGCAGTGGGTCCGCCGCCGACAGGGCGCCCCGCGCCCCCGCACCCCGCGCGCCCTCCCAGTACGCGCCGAAGAGCGCCGCCTCGTCGGGGACGCGTTCGGGGATGGGCCTGGAGACGGTGGTGTGGTTGAGGAAGTGCCGCCAGGTGACATTGCCCGCGACACTCGACCCTCCCCAACTCCCGCTGGAGAGCGTGGTGGTGAAGGGTACGCCGCTGGCCAGGCTGCCGGTGTTGGTCATGGTCGACTGGTTCACCACGACACGGCAGTGCGAGACGGCCTCGGCCAGCCGCATGACCCGGTCCGCCCTGGCCGTGTGCACGGCGCAGCTGTGCCCGAGGCCGCAGCGCTCCGAGATGTTCTGCACCAGCCGTACGGCCTCGTCGAAATCGGTGTAGACGGAGACGGCCAGCAGGGGGGAGAGCTTCTCCCGCAGCGTCGGGGAGTCCTGCCAGGGGTCGGCGCACCGGACGGCGAGGACGGTCACCTTCTCCGAGGCGTCGAGGGTGACCCCGGCGGCCCGTGCGATGTCCGCGGCGGGGCGGCCGATCATCTCGCGGTTGAGTGCGCTGCCGTCCGGCCACAGCAGCCGGACGACACGGGCGGCCTCCTCCTCGGTGCAGAGATGGGCGCCGGCGCGTGCCAGTGTCTCCTCGAACGCGGCGGCGATGGAGTGGTGCACGAGCACATTGCTCTCGGACGAACAAGAAGTGCCGTGGTTGAACCCGGCCCCGTGCTGGATCTTGCCGACGGCGTCCTCAAGATCCGCGGTCTCGTCCACGATCACGGTCGGGTTCCCGACGCCGGCGCCGATCGCCGGCGTACCGCTGCGGTAGGCGCGCCGTACCGTCCCGGCCCCGCCGATGGCGACGACGGAGTCGGCGGCGGCCATGAGCTGTTCGCCGACCTCACGGCCGGTCACGGGCAGACACTGCACCAGGTCGGGAGGCGCCCCGATCTCCGCGAGCGCGGCGCGCATGACGTCCAGTGTGGCGAGTGCGCTGCGGTGTGCGCGGGGGTTGGGGCTGAAGACCGCCGCGTTCCGGGTCTTCAGCATCGGCAGCGCGTTGCAGATGATGCCGGGGGCCGGAGCCGTCGCGGGGCTGGCGACGGCGATCACCCCGAGCGGTTTCGCGATCTTGACGAGCCCCAGATCCGGCTGTTCCTCGACGACGCCGACGGTCCGTGCGCCGTGCAGATCGTTGAGGATCCCCAGCACGCGTCTGCGTTGCAGGGTGTACAGGTCTTCGATGTCCCCGAGCCCGGTCTCCTCGTGGCTGAGGCGGGCGAGTCCGCGCGCGGTCTCCTCCCGATAGCAGTGCCAGCCGACGGCCATGACGGCCCTGTCGGTGTCGGCCTGCGACCATGACGCCACTTCCGCAACCGCCGCTCGGGCTCGGCGTACGGCTTCCTCCACGGATTCGCTGATCACAGCTACTCCCCTACGGCGGTCGCTGAGGCGCGGCCTCTGGAGCACAGTGACGCGCCTTCATCCCGGCAGGTCGTCCAGCAACTCCCGACCTCCCGCAGAGAACTTCACGTTCCTGCCCGGACAACGTAACCACAGAGAAACCAGCGCGGCCACAGTTTCTGTTGACGGCAAATGCCCTGTATTCACGGGCCCGGCGGGACTCCGCCGAACTGTTCATTTTGGGCTCGGCCGAAACTCCCGATTGAGCGGCCATTTCTGTGCGATGGGGAATTCCGCGGAATTCCGGCCCCCGAGCGGGAAACAGACGCCCACCTGCCCGTGAGGGCGGCCGTCACCACCGATCGGTGAGCGGCCGCCTCAAGGTTCAGTCGCTGATCGCCACAACGGCGGTCAATGGCTGATCCAGCCGTGCGTACGGGCCAGTTCGACGATCCGCGCGCGGATCCGCTTGATCTGATCGGCCGTCAGAGACCCGTCGGCGTCGAGGAGCACGTCGGTCAGCTCGCTCCGGAACGCGGCGACGCCCGGCTGGTCCTCCGCCGCCGCGCCGTCCGTTCCCAGGTGCTCGGGCCGGCGTCCCGAGGGCTGATGGATCAGGCGGATCTCCGACGCCTTCGGGCCCTTGTCGCCCATTTCGACGAAGAACTCGACGTCCCGACCCGCCTGGTACAGGTACTTCTCGTCCAGCAGATCGTTCGCGTGCATGAACACATCCTCACCCCCCTCGTCCGGGTTGATGAATCCGTACCCACGCGTCTCGTCGAACCGCTGGATCTTCCCCGTCTTCAGCACAACCGCACCTCCGCGACCACCACAACCAGCCATGATTCAGCCTGTACAGGATGGTACGCCGCACGCCGTCGCGCCACCCCTGAAGAATTCATGATCCGGGCAGTGAATCGGCCATGACGGTTCGAGGACGCGGACACTGTCTGCACAGCTCAGGGCGTGGCACCGTCGGCGGTGAGTCCCGGTTCCTCCCCCTTGGTGCACGCCATACCGGTGCGGCCTCCGGAGAGCCGGGCCAGCGATCCGCGCACGCCGTGCCCACCGTGTACCGGCGAGCGTATTGTCGGCCGTACTGCCGACGCCACGGATTCACCACTTGCTTACGGGGGCGTTACATGCAGAGAATCCATTTCACCGCGGCTGATCTCGCCCGTACCCGGCTGCAGAGCACACTCGGACCCGTCGCCGAGGGCGTCTTCGCGCTCGGTGTGCTCACTCAATCCCGAAACGCCGACTACGCGCGATGGCGAGGCGACGTACTCGGCCGGCTACGCGAGACCTCCTCCCTCAACAGACCGCTCGTCCCACTGCTCCGGGCCCTCAAGGCGCCGGACGACCTGCTGTTCCTGCTCGACTCCTCGCCGAACGCGGACACCTCGGCGCTCGCCGCGCTCTCCCTGACCCGTACGGACGCGACCCGGCTGGCCGTGGACATGTGGCGAGCCGGTGTCGCCCCGTACTGGGACAGCATTCTGGAGCGGCTCGACAGTGAGTGCGACGCGCACGGACGTATCGCCATGACGGGCGGGGTCGAGCAACTGCTCGCCACGCTGCACCCCCGGATCGTATGGAACCCGCCGGTGCTGGAGATACACGACGGGCTGGAGCTGGACGTCCATCTCAGGGGCCAAGGGCTGCTGCTCAACCCGTCGGCGTTCCTGCCGGGGCTGGTCGGCCGGGTCATCGCCTCCGAACGTGACAGCGACCAGCCCGCGTTGGTCTTCGCCGTACCGCCCGATGTCGCCGGTCTGTTCGCGATCCCGGACGACCCGGAGGTCACCGGCGGACAGGCGCTCAGCGCACTCGTCGGCCAGACGCGCGCCGCCGCCCTGCGCGCGCTGACCAACACCTGCACCACCAGCCAGCTCGCCGCGCGGCTCGGGGTCTCCCCCGGCAGCGCGAGCCAACACGCCTCGGTGCTCCGGGAGTCCGGGCTGATCACCACCCGACGGGTACGGAACTGCGCCCTCCATTCGGTCACGCCGCTCGGAATGGCGCTGCTCGGCGGCCGGCTGCGGAAGGCCCCTTCTCCGGCTCGTCTCGGTACGCGTTCGGCCTCCGTGAACTGAACCATCGCGTCCGAAGAACGTAGGATCGATCCGTATTTAAACTCCACATGCTTTGGCGGTGGGTAAATAGCCCGGCCGGGACGTGAGAACTTCATATCCTGGCAGTGAATGCGGGACTGTTTATCCGTCACAAGGGTGTGCGCAGAATCAATCTCGCAGGAGTCGGCCACCAGTCATCACGACGGCCGACCGGCAGCACGACTTCCGACCGCACGACAACTGACAGCAATGAAAGGGGAACGATCGCCATGAGCAACGCCATTACCTCCCTCCTCGGTTCCGACGGACCGGTGGCGGGCGGGCGTCATCTCGTCATCGAGGACCTCGACTCGATGCCCGAGCAGGGCGTCGCCCTGCTGAGCATCTGCATCAACGCCTCTCCCGTCGCCCCGGCCTTCCACGGGCACGAGCAGCACCAGGGATGACCGAGGCGGGGGGGAACGGCCGGCGGCCGTCGGCCGGCGACGGTGCGCGTCTTGGCTTCAAGAGTCATCTGCGCGCGTCGGTCGTACCGGGAGAGGCGGCCTATCTGGTGTCCCAGCGCGGTGTCACCGCGCTGTACGGGGACCACAGCGAAGTGCTGGTACCACTGCTCGATGGCAGCCGCAGCCCTGACGGGGTACTGCGGGACGCGGCTCCCGCGCTGACCGCCGAGGAGGCCGCCGCCTCGCTGCGGGCCCTCGACGCGGCGGGACTGCTTCGGCTGCGCCCGGCCCCGGCGGAGGGGCCGGCAGCGGTGCGAGGCCCGGCCGCACCGGAGAGCCCGGCCCTACCCCCCTGCCCCGATCCGGCCGCCGAGGCGTACTGGGATCTGGCCGGGCTGGACGGCGTACATACGCTGGACACGCTCGCCAGGACGTCGGTACGCCCGGTGGCCCTCACCGATGTCGACCTGGAGCAGGTCGGCGCCGCGTGCCGCGCCTCGGGGCTGGCGCTCGCGCCTCCGGGCACGGACGCGGACCTCTCGCTCGTTCTGTGCGACGACTATCTCTCCCCCCGGCTGCGCGAGGTCGATGCCGGGCATCGCGCGACCGGAACGCCGTGGCTACTGGTGGCCGTGGGCTCCGCGACTCCCTGGATCGGACCGGTCTTCCGCCCCGGCGAAGGCCCGTGCTGGCACTGTCTGGCGACCCGGCTGCGCGGTCACCGCTCCTCCGAACGCCCCCTCCAGCGCGCACTGGGACTGGAGGGACCGCCGCAGCGGCCGCACGCCACACTGGCGGCGGTGAGGGGCATCGCCGTACAACTCGCCGTACTGGAGGCCGCCAAGTGGCTGGCGGGAGTACGGACGGCCTCCCACGGCTCCGTGAACACACTGGACACACTGCGGCTGCACACCACCGCCCATCCCGTGGCCCGGCTGCCGCAGTGCGCGGCCTGCGGGGATCCCGGCCTCGTGGCCCGGCGCGTCGACGCTCCGTTCACCCCGGTGTCGCGGCCCAAGGCCGTACAGGACCTCAACGGCCACCGGGCGCTGACCCCCGCTCAGATGCTGGAGCGCTATGGGTCTCTGGTCGATCCCGTCACCGGAATCATCAAGGAGATCCGCCGCGCGCCGGGGAGCCCGGAGTTCGTCAACGCCTTTCTCTCCGGCCAGAATCTGGCCATGCGCAGCGGGACCCTGGCGGGGCTGCGGGCCGGGCTGCGCTCCCTCAGCGGCGGCAAGGGGCTCACGGACGCGGAGGCCCGTACGAGCGCGCTGGGTGAGGCGGTGGAGCGCTACAGCGGGACCCGGCAGGGCGACGAGCCGGTGATCCATGACTCCCTCCACGCCCTGGGCGAGGCCGCGATCCACCCCAACTCCTGCCAGCTGTTCGACGATCGGCAGCTGCGGGACAGGGAGCGGTGGAACGCGGGCGGCTCCCGGCTGCACCACGTACCACCGCCGTTCGACACGCGTCGCCCCACCGACTGGACCCCTGTGTGGTCGCTGACCGGACAGACCCAACGGCTGCTGCCGACCTCCATGCTGTACTTCGGCGAGGAGGAGGCACCGGACGGCCTGTGTGCCGACTCCAACGGCAACGCGGCCGGCAGCAGCCCCGAAGACGCCCTGATCCAGGGGTTCCTGGAACTGGTGGAGCGGGACGCCGTGGCGCTGTGGTGGTACAACCGGACCCGGCAGCCCGGTATCGATCTCGACGCCTTCGGCGAGCCGTACATCGAGCGGCTGCGCGAGGGCTACCGTACGGTGGGCCGCGAGGTGTGGGCCCTGGACGTCACCTCGGACTTCGGCATCCCGGTGATCGCGGCCCTGTCCCGGCGTACGGACAAGCCGGCCGAGGACATCGTCTTCGGCTTCGGCGCCCACTTCGACCCTCGGCTGGCGCTGCGCCGGGCCCTGACGGAGATGGGCCAACTGCTGCCCCTCGTCAGCGAGGTGACGCCCGAGGGCGGCGGCTACCGCGTCACCGACCCCGAGCCGCTGGACTGGTGGCGACACTCCACGGCTGCCAACCGCCCCTATCTGCGGGCGGATCGGTGCGTGCCGGCCCGCGGTCCTCGCGACTGGGCCTATGTTCCGACCGGTGATCTACGGGAAGACGTCGCCGCCATCACGGAGTTGACGCGCTCGCGCGCTATGGAACTGCTAGTGCTCGACCAGAGCCGACCGGACCTGGAACTCCCCGTTGTGAAGGTGATCGTCCCGGGGCTGCGGCCCTTCTGGCCCCGGTACGCGCCCGGCCGGCTGTTCAACACACCGGTGGAGCTGGGGAGATGCTCCGAGCCCACTCCTTATGGCCAGTTGAACCCCATACCACTATTCGTGTGACCCTCACGAGCGGACGCGTAAAGTCCGCGTAACGGACGGACGATTTCGTCCCGGCTCCACCCGATCTCAGCACATCCTTCACGACGATCACTTACGCTCTTCACGTAGCACGGAGGTTCGACGGGGAAGGCTGCGAAGACAAACGATCATGCGAAGTCGCGATGACGGATCCACTGAGAATGTCCGGCCGGGGGAGAAGGACGAGGTGACGCGCGGCCCCACGACGCCACCGGATCTACCGGCTCCTCAACTGGCCCGGGTCATTCTGACGATCGCTCTTCTCGGCTATCTGAGCGTCACCATCATCAATCTCGTGGGAGCGAACAACAGTACGGTCTCCCTCACCGCGTCCCTCACCGGCATGTTGCTCATCTTTCTGCTGCAGCTGAGACATTCCAGTCCCATGGCCCGCCGGGCCCCCACCTGGCAGAAGTCGGTCACGCTGGGCACGCAGGCGCTGCTCACCTATCTGCCGATCACGGTCTTCCACTCCCAGTGGGGGGCGATGGCGGGATTCCTCGCGGGATCCCTGCTGCTCCTCCTGCCCGGCCGACGGGCCTGGTTCGCCTATGGTGCCGTGGGGATCAGCATGCTCATCCCCCCGATCGTGGATCGCCTCCCCCTGGGCGAGGCGTTCTATCTGTGCCAGTCGACCCTGCTGACCGGGCTCGTCGTGTACGGGCTCTCCCGGATGGCCGAGCTGGTACGGGCGCTGCACGACACCAGGATCGAACTGACCCGTATGGCGGTCACCCAGGAACGGCTGCGATTCGCACGGGACTTGCACGATCTGCTGGGTTACAGCCTCTCCGCGATCACCCTGAAGAGCGAGCTGATCCACCGGCTGGTCCCGACGCATCCACGACGCGCGATGGACGAGATCAGCGAAGTGCTGGCGATCTCACGGCAGTCGCTCGCCGATGTGCGTACGGTCGCCAGCGGGCTGCGCGGACTCTCGCTGGAACAGGAGCTGGGTTCGGCGCAGTCCCTGCTCGCCGCCGCCGATGTGCGGGTGCGGGCCACCATCCGGCTCGGGAAGATCAGCCAGCAGGTCGACACGGTACTCGCCGCCGTGCTGCGGGAGGCGATCACCAATCTGCTGCGGCACTCACGCGCGGGTGTCTGCGATATCGAGGCCGTTCAAGAAGGCGGACTGATACGGCTGTCCGTGTCCAACGACGGTGTCGACCCGGCGTACCGCGACTCCTCGCCGCACAGCGGCAGCGGTCTGGGGAACCTGGAGACGCGGCTGCGGGCCGTGTCGGGCCGGCTCTCCATCGCACGCGGCGCCGACGGCACCTTCCATCTGATGGCCGAGGCGCCCGCCCATCTGATCAGAGAGGTACCCGATGTGGACGACGACATCTACGCCCAGGGCTCGGCGGCCTGAGCGGCACCACCACGTGCCCTGCTGGAACCGAGGAGGAGACCCCGTTCATGGCGATCCGCATTCTGCTGGCCGAAGACATGAACATGGTCCGCGGAGCCCTGGTCGCTCTGCTGAACCTGGAGAGCGATCTCAAGGTCGTCTGTGAACTGGAGCGCGGCGACCATATCCTGCCGGCCGCGCTGGAGCACCGACCCGATATCGCGATCATCGATATCGATCTGCCGGGGATCGACGGACTGACGGCGGCCGCCCGGCTCCGGGAGTCGCTGCCCGAGTGCCGGACGCTGATCCTCACCAGCCTGGGCCGGCCGGGAACGCTCCGGCGCGCGCTGTCGGCGCATGTCTCCGGCTATCTGCTCAAGGACGCGCCGCCCCAGGAACTGGCCACCGCGGTACGGCGGGTGGTCGCCGGACACCGGGTGATCGACGCTCAGCTCGCGCTCTCGGCATGGGACGGCGCCGAGTCGCCGCTGACCGAGCGGGAGACGGAGGTGCTGCGGATGGCGGCGGAGGGGTCGGAGGCCAATGAGATCGCCCGGGAGCTGCATCTGTCGCCGGGCACCGTACGGAACTATCTGACGACGATCGTGGCCAAGCTCAACGCGCGTAACCGCGTGGACGCGATCAGGATCGCGCAGGAGGCGGACTGGCTGCTTTAGGGCGGCGCTACGGAAGCAGGGCCGTCCACGCGCCGCCGTCCCCATCCACACACCGCCGCCGTCCACGCGCCGGCGACCGCGCTCAGGCGATGTCGTCCACGTCGCTGTCGAAGTCATCGACCGGTGTGGCCATACCGGCCGCGGCCAGATACTCGATGATGCCCCGGGTCACCGATCTAGGCAGCGGCAGAGCGTCCGATGCCTGATCCGGAGTGATGGGCCAGGCCAGCACGCCGACCACCCAGGCCGCCTCGGGGCGGTGCAGCAGCACCCGGTGCGGAGAGCCGACCGCCTCCAGCGCGAACCCCGCCGCCTCCAGGGTGAACGACACCCCGCGCCGCATCCGGATGCGGCGCTTCGGCGGCAGCCGTACCGGGGCGAAGGGAGCGGGCCGGGCGACCGGGAACACCGAGAGCAGCGGCCCCTTGAGATCGTCCAGACCGAGCGTGCGGACGACCAGGTGGGAGAGCCTCTTCAGCACCGGCAGCAGAACCAGATACGTAGGGGCCCGGGGCACGATTCCGCCCGGCCGGGGTTCGAGATTCGCGAGGAGAACGGGCCCGAGCTGCATCCGGCGCAGCGCCTCGTGGACGACCGGGTGCGCGTCTCCGATGCGCTCCGTCCCCCACCGCCCGGTCAGGACGAGCGTCTGGCCGCCGGCTTCCGTGGCGACGGCGACATCCTCGCTCAGCGACCAGAGGTTCACTGTTCGATGCTCATCCGCCGTTCCCAATGCTGCCCCTCGTCTTGAAACGGCCATGTACCGATCAGTATGTGGGGGCCGGTGAGGCCGGGGGGAGCGAGAATGTCACGAATCCGATGTGGAGATTTCACGCGGGGGGCGCGGGCGCGGCGCCTTGCGGAATGACCGGGCACAATGTGCGGTTGTTCGAACCATGTACGCAGACACGCAGACGATCCGGAAGATTCTCACGCAGAGCGGCGACACCTGGGCCGTGGTCGGACTGTCCGGCAACCGGTCCCGCGCGGCCTACGGCGTCGCGGAGGTGCTCCAGCGCTTCGGCAAACGCGTCGTGCCGGTCCACCCGAAGGCCGAGCCGGTCCACGGCGAGCAGGGCTACGCCTCGCTGGCCGACATCCCGTTCCCTGTCGATGTCGTGGACGTCTTCGTCAACAGCGACCTGGCGGGCGCCGTCGCGGACGAGGCGACGGCGATCGGGGCGAAGGCCGTCTGGTTCCAGCTCGGGGTGATCGACGAACAGGCATACGACCGCACCCGCGCGGCCGGCCTCGACATGGTCATGGACCGATGCCCGGCGATCGAGATCAATTCCCTGGATTAGCTCATCACGAAGGCCATTAGCCGAAGTTGTTGAATGCGATGCCGTTGGTGAGGGACGTGATGCCGCTCTGCACCCCGTCGACCTTGACGGTCTGTCCGGATACGTGTTTCACGTAGACGCGCATCAGGAATGTCCGGGTGCCGCACGCGGGGTCGATGGGGATGTCGGACTGGGCGGAGTAGCCGACGGCGTGGTGCGCGTCGTCGGTGACGGTCCGACGGGCGGGCGCGCTGTGGGTCCGGCAGGCATGGGCGGTGGCATCGAGCTGGATGAACTCGAAGCGGGTGTCCACGACCGCGTTCTGACCGCGCGGGTGGACCTGCATGGATTCGGCGCAGGAAGCGGTTCCCCGGTAGCACGTGGTCAGTTCGACATTCGCTTGTGCCGAGACGCTGACCGCGTCCGGGTGTGCCTGCCACTGGTGGACCGGTGTTCCGTCGTCGTAGAAGACCCAGGCATCCCGTCGCGCCGCTCCGCCACCGACATACGTGCACGCACCGGCTGTATCGGCACTCTCGCAGGCAGGGTTCTGCCACCAGCGCGCACCTCGCCGGTCGGTGTCGTCGCTTTCCAGCCACGTGCTGTTGGCGACCGCTGTGAGGTGGTAGGTGCCTGGCAGCGTCGAGTAGGCCGTGCCCTGCAGCACACAGGTGTAGACACCGGCAGCCGGCGCGGTGAACAGCAGATCCGCGTAGAGCGGCAGATGGCCTGGGGTCGCGTACGTGGTTGTGTCACTGCCTTCGTGGTTGCGGGCGGACGCCGCGACCACGGGCACGGTCCGGCCCGTTGAGTTCAGGCACCTGATGCGCTGAGTCAGACCGACAATTCCGGTCGTGCTGCTGGTGGCTTCGAGCCGGCCACGCAGATGCCGTTTTTCCCCAGCCGCAAGGGTCATCGTCCGTCGCAGCAGGTCGACAGTGGCACCTCGGGGTATGTCCGTGTCAGCGGCCAGGGTGAGACGGCCGGCGCTACCGGCGGCCGCTTCGGTCACGCCGGCCGCTTCGGTCACGCCGACTGCTTCGGTTGCTTCGGCTGGAGCCCGCCCAAGCGGCATGAGTAGCACCGCCACCAGAACGGCGGTGAGAGCCTTGCGAACATATCTGTTCCCGATGGTGCACATGTACCTGTCCATCCCTGTCCGCTCCCACTCCACTCCGAGCGGTCGCCCAAGCAGTGCCTGCCGGTCGTTCCCGCTGCACCCGGTGGCTGAGGTACCGACGGAAGTGTGACCTCAGCCACCGGAGAGCACAGTGCCCGGAAATGAGGAGGAGCCGGCTGGGAGACAGCCCCAACCCAGGACTCACGGGCGCGCGTTGCCCATGCACACCAGGTCGCCATAGGCGGCGCCCAGGTTGGGGACACCGATATTGCTGCTGAAGCCACCACCCACCAACGTACGGGCCACCTTGTAGACACCGACGTCGGCGTAGTAGTGCCAGACCTTCGCGTCGACCGACAGATTGTTGTCGTAGGACACGATGGTGCCGAACGTGAAGTCCTGAGGGAAGAAACAGGAGTTGGTGCTACCGCTGGCAATGCGATGACCACCGAAGCTGGTCGCGTCGTAGACGCAGACGCGATTCGCCGGGCAGGGGCCATCTGCGGCGGCCGGCGACGCCGTCGCCATCATGCCCCCCGCCGCCAAGAGCATGACCGAAGCGGTGCCGGCGGTTCTCTTCTTCCACGACACGTGTGTTCCCCCCAGGGGTAAGGTGTGTTTACGTTCGATGACAGAGAGACGGTATTGAGCCGCCCGTCACCTTCGTTTTCGTTTCCGTTCGCTCGTCAGCCACTCTCGCCGTTCCCGTCCGGGCCGTCCATGACGGGGAGTGCGCAACGCTTGCCTCTGCGTCCACAGGGCCGGATAGAGTGAAACGCATGATCGAGACGGTGTTCCGGAGCGATGATCTATCCGCGGCCGATCGGTTCGACCTCTGGCGCGAGCACATGGTCAAGGCGCTGTGTCCGATGGACATGAGCAGTGAACACAGCGCCGGCTTCCGGGTGGACATGCGGCTGCTTCAGCTCGGCTCCGTATGCGTATGGCCGACGACCGTACAGTCGGTGCGCTTCCGGCGGACCGCCAAGCTGATCCGGCGTTCCGATCCCGAGCTGTACCACCTCACCCTTCCGCTGCGGGGCACCAACGGCATCTCCCATGTCGGTCTGGAAACCGTCCACGGCCCGCACGACATGCATGTCGTGGACTCCTCACGGCCGTTCGACATCCATGTGCTCGACAGTCCGGCCCCCGTCCGGATGGTGGGGATCGAGGTCCCCAAGGCGCTGCTGCCCCTGCCCGCGCGCGCAGTCGACCGGCTGCTGGCCCGGCCGCTGCCGTTGCGCGACGGCACGGGCGCCCTTCTGGCAGGGCTCGTCACCCGCCTGGTCCAGGACACCGCCTCCTACGGCCTCGCCGACGGTCCTCGTCTGGAGTTGGTCGTCATCGATCTGATCTCCGCGGTGCTGGCGCATCACATCGACGCCGACGACACACTGCCGCCCGAGGCCCGAGGCCGCTCCCTGACACTGCGGATCCGCGCGTTCATCCAGCAGCATCTGCACGACCCGGGGCTGACCCCACCGTCCATAGCCGCCGCACACCAGATCTCCCTCAGCTATCTGCACCGCCTCTTCCATACCGACGGCGTCACCGTCTCGGCCTGGATACGCAGCCAGCGTCTGGAACGGGTGCGCCGCGACCTCGCCGATCCCGCCCTGCGGAATCTGTCCGCCCAACGCATCGCGGCCCATTGGGGATTCATCCACTACCCCCACTTCAGCCGCACCTTCCGCTCCGCCTACGGCCTCCCGCCCGTGGACTATCGCCGCCAGGAGACCCGCTACGGGTGATCCCCAGGCAGTGGCGAGGAGCAGGGCACCCCCGACGCGGTCAGACGCCCAGGCCCTCCAGAACCACCGCTCCCGGCAGGCCGCCGAAGATCTTGCCCGGGACGATCAGCTTGCCGCGGCGCCGGCCGCTGCCGATCAGGACCCATTCGGTGTCGAGCACCGCGGAGTCCACCAGCAGCGGCCAGGACGCGGGCAGGCCGATCGGGGTGATGCCTCCGTACTCCATGCCGGTCTCACCGACAGCGGTGTCCATCGCGGCGAACGAGGCTTTGCGCGCGCCCAGTTGTCGGCGGACCACGCCGTTGACGTCGACGCGGGTGCGGGAGAGCACGACACACGCCGCGAGCGTCGACTCACCGCCCCGCTTGCCCGCCACGACCACACAGTTCGCGGACCGGTCGAGCAGTCCGGGGCCGTGGTGCTCGGCGAAGACCGCCGTGTCCGCGATCGCCGGGTCGGTGTCGACGTACACCAGTTGTTCGGCGGGGACGTCGCCGTGCCAGGCGCGCACGGCGTCGGCGACGGGCGGCGTCAGTTCTTCGAGGCAGTCAGGGGCGGGTCTGGCGTTGTCGAAGTTTCCCAGGGGAGCGCGCATGGATTCACGCTAACAGCCGCCCCGTCACCACGAACCGGGCGTCTCAGCGTACGGGCGGAATCGAGACGGACATGATCATCTGGACGGTCTCGGCGCCTTCGTTGCGGTAGGCGTGCGGCACATTCGCCTCGAAGGCCACCGAGGCGCCCGCCGGTACGGTGTGCGGCTCGCCGTCGACGACGAGGGTCAGTTCGCCGGTGGTCACATGGAGCAGTTCGGTGGTCCCCGGCGGATGCGGGTCGGAGGAGCTGGCGTCCCCCGGCCGCAGGATCCACTCCCACAGTTCCAGTGGTCCGCGGGCCTCGGTGCCGACGAGCAGCGTGGTGCTGCTGCCCGCGGGTGTTGACCACATCCGTACGGCCTGGCTCTCCGGCACGATCCTGACCTGCGGCCCCTGCTCGTAGTCGAGGAGCGTGGTGATCGAGACGCCGAGCGCGTCGGCGAGTTTGACGGTGGTGCCGACGCTGGGGTTGGTACGGGCCTGCTCGATCTGGATGATCATTCCGCGACTGACCCCCGCCCTGGCCGCCAGGGCGTCGAGGGTGAAGCCCCGTTCACCGCGCCAGCGCTTGAGATTGCGGGCGAGGGACTGCGTGAGCTGGTCGAGGTCCGACACATTCCGTCCAATATATTCAATGGAATAGTTCAATAGACTGCACTACGGTGTGATGCACCCCATCGTTCACCGCACTGTACTGCGAGGCCCCGTATGACCGCACTGCTCGCCGCGGCCACCAGCGTGCTCTGGGGGCTGGCCGACTTCGGCGGCGGACTGCTCTCCCGGCGCATACCCGCCCTGACGGTCGTCGTCGTCTCCCAGCTGATCGCGGTGACGGTCCTCGGCACGATCGTGGTGGCCACCGGAGGCTGGTCGCAGGCGGGCCCGCCGCTCTGGTACGCGGTCGCGGCCGGGGTCGTGGGCCCGGTCGCGATGCTCAGCTTCTACAAGGCGCTCGCGCTCGGCCCGATGGGGGTGGTCTCGCCGCTCGGCTCGATCGGCGTGGCCGTACCGGTCGGGGTGGGGCTCATGATCGGCGAGCGGCCGGGACTCCTCCAGATCGCCGGGATCATGGTGGCCGTGGCGGGCATCGTTCTCGCGGGCGGCCCCGAGCTGCGCGGCGCGCCGGTGCGGCGCCAGGCGATCCTGCTCACATTGCTCGCCGCGTTCGGTTTCGGCGCGGTGATGGCGCTGATCTCCGAGGCCTTGACGACGGTCACCGGCCTCTTCCTCGCGCTCTTCGTCCAGCGCGTCACCAATGTGGTGGTCGGCGGGAGCGCGCTGTATGTGTCCGTACGGCGCGGCGCCCGCGCCCTGCCCGAGGACGGCGGGCTCCGTACGGTACGCGCCGCGCTGCCGGCCCTCGCCTTCGTGGGACTCGCCGACGTGGCCGCCAACGGTACGTACGCGCTGGCCGCGCAGCACGGGCCCGTCACCGTCGCCGCCGTACTCGCCTCGCTCTACCCGGTGATCACCGCGCTCGCGGCCCGCGGGGTCCTCAAGGAGCGGCTGCGCGCGATCCAGGCGGCCGGCGCCGGACTCGCGCTGGTGGGAACGGTTCTGCTGGCCGCCGGGTGAGCCCGGCACGACGTACGGTGAGGCTCACCCCAAAGCTATCCACCCCCGCGGGCTCCGCACCGGGCCCGGCGCGGCCGATATGACCATACGGTTGGCCGAAAGCAGTTGACCATATCGGGCCTCAACGGGCCCTCGGCAACCGTCCGGAGCGTCGAACGGGCGTCGGCACCCCTGCTTCGGGCACGGCGGACGCGGCCTTTGTGCATATGACAGCGGCTACAGCCGTTTGTTGTATCTACCATGCCTCCCAAGGCCGGTGGGCGACTTCGGGACGAACTCCCCCGTTGAGTGGGCTCCGGCCATTCTGTGTGTTCCACGAGCGCGCGGCGTGGTTAGCATGAGCGCCACATGTGGTGCGGAAGATCACCGTCCCCATCGGTGTCAGATCCCGCCCGTAAGGCCGAAGCGCGCTGGTCGGCCGGTCTTTATCCCCCGCACTCAAGCACCCGAGGGACCGCGGAATGTCAGTGCCTGTCGCCCCCCGCCCGCGCCGCATACGCAAGGCACGGTCTCTGCCGCTCGCCGTACCCCTGGGGCTGGTGGTGGCCGCCGCGGCGGGCGGCGCCGTGACCGCGACAGCGCCCCCGGCGGCCCGTGCCTGGGTGGCCGCGACCGCCGCCGCCTCCTGGGTGTGCCTGGCGGTCACGGCCGTCACCTCCGCGCTGCTCCTGCGCCGTGGCCGGCACGGAACGGTCAGCGCCGAGCACGAGTCGCGGACGGCACAGTCGCGGTTGACCCAACTCGGCGCGGAATCGGCGCATTTGCTGAACGTCACGCTGCCCGCGGTGGTCAAGCGAGTCCGGGACGGCGCGGGCGCCGACGAGACGCTGGAGTCCACCCCGGCTCCGTCCGATCCCCAACTGCGGCGCCTGCTGGAGATGTTCACCACCGAGGTCGCCGACTCCGCGCGGCGCGCGGCCGTAGCGGCCGCCGAGAGCGAGAGAGCCGTCGCCCAGCTGACGCGGGCGGCCGACGAGCTGGATCTGCTCACCGCCAAGACGCTTCCGGACGCTCTCGGCGGGCTGCGCTCCGGCGGCTCCGCGGACACCGTACTCGGCACCGTCGAACCGCCCTCCGAGCCGCGACTGCGGGTCCTGCTGGATACGGTGGTCAGGGACTTCGCCATCAGCGAGCGACGGGCCGCGGCGGCGCAGGCGGCCAGCGCCAAGGCACTGAGCCGGGTACAGGCGAAGGCCGTGAGCATGCTCGCGGATCTGCGCGAGATGCAGGACCGGTACGGCGAAGAGGTCTTCGGCGACCTGCTCAAGCTCGACCACAACACCTCGCAGCTCGGGCTGCTCACCGACCGGCTCGCCCTGCTGATGGGCGGCCGCGCGAGCCGTGCCTGGAACAAGCCGATCGGCATGGAGAGCATCCTGCGCGGCGCGGTGGGCCGGATCGCCGCGTACCAGCGGGTCAGGCTGCACTGTTCGAGCAACGCCGCGATCGCCGGATTCGCCGCCGAGCCCGTGATGCACCTCCTCGCCGAACTCATGGACAACGCGGCGAACTTCTCCCCGCCGATCGACGAGGTCCATGTCTACGTCGAGGAGCGCACCGCCGGGGTCGTGGTGACCATCGAGGACAGTGGTCTGAAGATGGCCGCCGCCGCGATGCGGCGGGCCGAGGAGTCCGTCTCGGGACGGGTCACCGACCTGGCGATGCTCCAGGGCACCCGGCTCGGTCTCGCCGTGGTCGGCCGACTGGCCGCCAAGTACCACATCAGCGTCAACTACCGGCCGTCGTCCCGTGGTGGTACGGGTGTCGTGGTGCTCTTCCCGCCGCAGCTCATGGCGCAGCAGCGTGGTCTGGCCCCGGAGCCGTCCCTGCGGCGCCCGGCGCCGGAGGCGACGATCCCCGCCGCGGCGCCGGTCACCCCGGCCCCCCGGACCACGGTCGACCCGCCCCGCTCGTCCGCACCGGCCACCCCCACGGTCTCCCCCGAACCGCCCGCCCCGTCCGCACCGGTGGACGGCCCCCGCGTGGCGACGCCCAACGGTCTGCCGGTCCGCCCGCCCGGCCGCACCATGGCCGCGGCCGACCGAGGCCGGCCACAGCCGGAATCGGAGAGCGAGGGCGTACGGCCGGGCCGCGACGCGGGCTCGCAGTTCGGGGCCTTCCACCGCGCGCGCCGCGCCTCGGAGGACCGGTCGGGCTCCGGCGACACCACCGGCGCGCCCGGCGCCGACGATGCCTCCGGAACCGGCGATGCGAAGGGACCTGACGGCACGTCCGGGACTCCGGCCGAGTAAAGGGCCGCCCTCTCCCCGTACGGCGCCCGGGGTCTTGGCGCCCTTCCCCACCCGGAACGCGAGATTGGAGGCACGGGCAGGTGACCGGTCCGCCCGGTACCACCCGCCCCACGCACACCATGCAGACCACTGACAACAGCCTGACCTGGCTCCTCGAAAGCCTGTTGGAACGCACCCCCGGCACCCGGCACGCCCTGGTGCTCTCCCGTGACGGGCTGAAGCTCTGCTGGAGCCGACATCTCACCCTTGACCAGGCCGACCAGCTGGCGGCCATCTGTTCCGGCATCCAGGCGCTCGCCCAGGGCGCCTCGGTGGAGTTCGGCAACGGCACCGGCGGCGTACGGCACTCGATGACCGAATTCCACGGCGGGCTGCTGTTCATCGTGGAGGCCGGTGACGGAGCGCATCTCGCGGTCGTGGCCGAGGACGGCGCCGACCCGGGCGTGGTGGGCCATCAGATGACGGAGCTGGTCGAGCAGATCGGTGAGCATCTGCGGGCCGAGCCGCGCGGGTCGGTCCAGGAGAGTTCCCCGTCATGACCCCCCGCCGGCCCGTCGACACCGGGGATCCCGACCGGCTGTACACCGTCACCGGTGGCCGCAGCCGGGTCGACGACGACTCGTTCGATCTGGTCACCCTGATCGTCAGCGAGTGCGAACCGACGCCGGGGATGCAGTCGGAGCATGTCCGGATCCTGGAACTGTGCCGTCATCCCACGGCGGTCGTCGAGATCTCCGCGGAGCTGAGGCTGCCGGTGACGGTGGTACGGATCCTCCTCGGCGATCTCCTCGCGACGGGCCGGATCACCGCCCGGCATCCCCGTGCGGCACGCTCCGCCGAGCTGCCCGACTCCGCCCTTCTGAAGGAGGTGCTCCATGGACTCCGCAACCTCTGAGCTTCCGGCCCGTACCCCGCTGGCCGACGCCGCCGAGACCGGTCTGAAGATCGTCATCGTGGGCGGATTCGGGGTGGGCAAGACCACCCTCGTACGGTCGGTGAGCGAGATCCGGCCGCTCAACACCGAAGAGGTCATGACGCAGGCCGGCATCGGTGTCGACGAGACCGCCGGGCTGACCACCAAGACCACCACGACCGTGGCCTTCGACTTCGGCCGGATCAGCCTCAACGACCGTATGGTGCTCTATCTGTTCGGGGCGCCAGGACAGGAGAGATTCTGGTTCCTCTGGGACCGCCTCTTCTCGGGCACGCTGGGCGCGGTCGTCCTGGTCGACACCCGGCGGATGAGCGAGTCCTGGTACGCGATCGACCGGCTGGAGCACCACAGGACACCGTTCGTGGTCGCGGTCAACCGGTTCGACGACGATGCCTCGGCATTCTCACTGGAGGAGATCCGGCAGGCGCTCTCGCTGCCGGACCATGTCCCGCTGATCGACTGCGACGCGCGGGTGCGTTCGTCCGGCAAGAGCGTACTGATCACCCTCGTGGACCACCTTTACGAACTGGCCATGGCCCGGGAGATGACCCCATGACCGATCCCGCAGAACTCTCCCCCGACCAGACCGTCCCGCCACCCGGCTGCCCCGCGCACGCCGGCGCGCAGGAGGGTGCTGTCGCGCTGAGCGGCCTGGAGTACCAGCAGACCCCGTCCCAGCTGTACCGCACCCTGCGCAGGGAGCACGGCGCGATCGCGCCCGTCGTGCTCGACGGGGGCATCCCCGCCTGGCTGGTGCTCGGCTATACCGAGGTCTCGTATGTCACCAACCATGACGAGCTGTTCGCCCGTGACTCGCGGCGCTGGAACCAGTGGCCGTCGATCCCGCCCGACTGGCCGCTGATGCCGTTCGTCGGCTATCAGCCGTCGGTCATGTTCGCGGAGGGCCCGGAGCACCAGCGCAGGGCCGGTGTGATCACCGACGCGCTGGAGGCCATCGACCAGTTCGAACTGGCCCATACCTGCCGCGGGATCGCCGAGGGGCTCATCGACGACTTCGCCGGCAGCGGCCAGGCGGAGCTGATGAGCGTGTTCGCGCACGCGCTGCCGATGCGGGCCGTGGTCCAGCTCTGCGGGATGCCGGCCGACGGCGTCGACACCGACGACCTGGTCCGCGATCTGCGGATCTCGCTGGACGCCGCCGAGGGCGATGACCCCGTCGCCGCCTATGTGCGGGTGATGGAGCGGATGCAACAGCTGGTCAAGGACAAGCGGGATCACCCGGGGTCCGACCTCACCTCCCGGATGCTCAGCCACCCGGCCGGGCTGACGGACGAGGAGGTGGTCGTCGACCTGATCACCGTCATCGCCGCAGCGCAGCAGCCGACCGCCAACTGGATCTGCAACACCCTGCGACTGCTGCTCACCGACGACCGGTTCGCGCTGAACGTGTCCGGCGGCCGGCTCAGCGTCGGGCAGGCGCTGAACGAGGTGCTGTGGCTGGACACGCCGACGCAGAACTTCATCGGCCGATGGGCGGTGCGCGACACCCAGCTCGGCGGCCGGCACATCAAGGCGGGCGACTGTCTGGTCCTGGGTCTGGCCGCGGCCAACACCGATCCGCAGATCTGGCCGGAGGGTCATATCGGCCCGGAGAACTCCGCGCATCTGTCGTTCAGCAACGGTGAGCACCGCTGCCCGTACCCGGCCCCGCTGCTGGCCGATGTCATCGCGCGCACCGCGGTCGAGACGCTGCTGGAGCGGCTGCCGGACGTGGTGCTCGCGGTCGAGCCGTACGAGCTGACGTGGCGGCCGTCCATCTGGATGCGGGGGCTGACCGCGCTGCCGGTGAGCTTCACCCCGGTCGTGCAGTAGTCGTGCAGTAGTCGTGCGGTAGCGGCGCCGTACCGGCCGGTCGCCTGCCCGCGTACGGCCGCCGGGCCCGGAAACTCCGGGCCCGGCGGATGCCGTCAGCCCTTGGCGGGGGTGAATCGCACGGGCAGCGTCTGCGGTCCACGGGTGAACACGCCCTGCTCGGCGGGGTCGAACCCGTCGGCGAGACGGATGTCCGGCATGGCGTCGAGCAGTTGGTTGACGCCGGTTTCGACCTCCGCCTTGGCCAGCAGGGCGCCGACGCAGAAATGCCGTCCGAGCGCGAAGGCCAGATGGTCCGCCGCCGCGGAGAACGCGGTCGTCGTGGTCAGATCGTCCCGGAAGATATTGAAGCGGTCCGGCTCCTGGTAGATCGAGGCGTCACGGTTGGCCGCGCCGATCAGACAGGTGACCGTGGCTCCCGCCGGTATGGTCCCGCCGCTCACCTCGACGTCCTTGGCGGGCTGCCGCATGATCATATGCACCGGTGGGGTGAACCGGAGCGTCTCCGCGAAGGCCCGGTCGATCAGCGTACGGTCCTCCTGCACGGCCGCCAGCTGGTCGGGGTGGAGCAGCAGATTCGCGAAGACGCTGGCGATCGCCTTGTCGGTGGTCTCACCGCCGGCCGCCAGCAGCAGGCTGCAGAACGCCTTGATGTCCTCGTCGCTCATCCGTACACCGTCGACCTCGGCGGCGCAGAGCGTGGAGAGCAGATCGTCCCCGAGGTTGTCGCGCCGCTCGCGGATGATCGGCAGCATGTACTCGGCGAACTCGACGCGGGTACGCTCACCGGCCGCCGCGACCTCCACGTCGCCGGAGAGGTTGCCCAGGAAGGCGATGACCGCGGTGTACCAGCCGTGGAATCGGGCGTGGTCGGCCTTGTCGAGGCCCAGCATGTCGGCGATGACGTTGACGGGGAAGCGGGTGGCGTAGTCCGCCACCAGATCCGCGGATCCGGTGTGCCGGAAGGCGTCGATCAGTTCACGGGAGTTGCGGTCGATGACCGGCAGGAACTTGTCGCGCAGATCGCTGCCGCGGAAGGCCGGGGCGACCAGCGCCCGGCGTACCGCGTGTTCCCGGCCGCTCAGCTGGAGGATCGTCTTGCCGTGCACCGGCTCGATCTGCCAGTCGTAGTTGTCGGTGGTGAACACCGACTCCTTGTCCTTGAAGGCGCGTTCGACATCCTCGTAGCGCGAGATGATGTAGCTCTTGGTGGCCTCGTGCCAGAAGAGCGGCGCGCTCTCGCGCATCACGCGGTAGGCCGGATACGGATTCTCGGCGAACTCGGGCGACAGGATGTCGGGAACTTGATGTGCGGTGGCCATGGAGCTCCTCGGTCAGTACCTGGCCCGATCGATAACGGGCGACTACACCAAGGCTATTGATCAACCGTCATCAGATACAGCCATCGGCGAGCCGGACCTGAGGTCAGTGTGCCCGAAGTGGTCGCTTACGGTGTAACTCCGATCAGCACGGAGGAGACGTCATGACGGAACGCGCACTGATCACCGGAGTGGCCGGGAAGGTCCCCGGCGTCGACCCCGCCGCGTTCACCGCGCCGACGTCCGTCGTGATCGGCGATGTCACCGTGGCGGCGGGTGCGAACATCTGGTACCACACGGTGCTCAGGGCCGACTGCGGGCCGATCACGGTGGGCGCGGACAGCAACGTCCAGGACAACTGCACCCTGCACTGCGATCCCGGTTTCCCGCTCACGGTCGGCGAGCGCGTCTCGGTCGGTCACAACGCGGTGCTGCACGGCTGCACCGTCGAGGACGATGTACTGATCGGCATGGGCGCCACGGTTCTCAACGGCGCGCACATCGGCGCGGGGTCACTGGTCGCGGCGCAGTCGCTCGTGCCCCAGGGCATGCGGGTGCCGCCCGGCTCGCTGGTCGCGGGGGTGCCGGCCAAGGTCAAGCGTGAGCTGACGGAAGAGGAGCGGGCGGGGATCAGGCTGAACGCGGCGGGCTATCTGGAGCTGGCGAAGGCACACCGCGAGACGCACGGGGACTGACGGGGGCGGGCGTGTCCCGGGGGCGGCTGTGTCCCGGGGGCGGGCGTGTCCCGGGGGCGGCTGTCGGAGAGCGCTCAGTCCGCCGCGGGTACGGGGTCGGGGTCGCCCGCGGGCGGCTCCGGCTCCGCGGCCTTCTTGGCCCGGTTCCTGAGGACGAGCATTGACGCGATCCCGATCAGCGCCGCGAGCAGCAGACCGAGCCAGGAGAAGCGCTTGAGCCATGCCTCGGCGACCACACCCACCGAGTAGATGACGGCGGTCGTACCACCCGCCCAGACGATGCCGCCCAGCACGTTGGCGATCAGGAACTTCCAGTACGGCATGCGCAGCACGCCCGCGAGCGGCCCCGCGAAGATCCGCAGCAGGGCGACGAAGCGGCCGAAGAAGACGGCCCACATGCCCCACTTCCGGAACGAGCGCTCCGCCATGGCGATCTGGGCCTCGCCGAAGTGCTTGGGGAACTTCGCGCCGAGCCGGGCGAGCAACGGCCTGCCGCCCTTGCGGCCGATGGCGTAGCCGATCGAGTCACCGATGATCGCGCCGGCGGTGGCGCAGGCGCCGAGGATGTACGGATTGATGTCGCCGTGCTGCGAGGCGAGCAGCGCCGAGCTGACGAGGACGATCTCACCCGGCAGCGGGATACCGAGGCTTTCGAGCCCGATGACCACCCCCACCAGGAGGTAGACGCTGACCGCGGGAACGGTCTCCAGCCACTCCTGGACGTGCAACGCCGGTTCCTCTCGTTGTTTCCGCTGCCCGGTGGGCGCCTGGCCAGGCGCACGCCGGGCAGCCTACCCCGTGGGCGGGTGCGGAGAGGAATTCGGGCGGAGGTCAGGGAGCGGAGGTCAGGAAGGGGGGCGCGACGACCTCCGCGCGATGTTACCTACGAGTAGCAGAGCTTCACCATCTCCTGACGGGGCAGACGTGGCAGCCGCCGCGGGGCCCCTCTATCGTTACTCGCCATGTGGCCAGGACAGCAGCCGCCCGGGGGCGAGCAAAACCCGCAGGACCAGAATTCCAATCCGTACCAGCAGCCGGGGTACCACCAGCCGAATCCCTATCAGCAGCCGGGGTATCAGCAGACCGGACAGGAGCAGCCGGGGTATCAGCAGCAGACCGGACAGGAGCAGCCGGGGTATCACCAGCAGACCGGACAGGAGCAGCCGGGGTATCAGCAGCAGCCCGGACAGGAGCAGCCGGGGTATCACCAGCAGCCCGGCTATCCGCAGCAGGGGTACCAGCAGCCCAACCCGTACCAGCAGCCGACCGCGCCGCAGTACCCCGTGCCCGGTCAGCCCGGTCAGCCCGGTCCCGGACCGGACAAGAAGAAGAACACGACGGTCGTCGCTGTCGTCGCCGCCGCGGTGGTCGTGATCGCCGCCGCGGGCACCGCGTTCTTCGTGATGGGCGGGGACGACAAGAAGAGCGACAAGGCCGCGGACGACGCCAAGGCGTCCTCCTCCGCGTCCCCGTCCGGTGAGCCGTCCGCGGCCCCGTCCGCCGACAATCCCCGGGACGGCTCCGTCGCCAAGCCGACCATCGAGGGCTGGAAGGTCGTGACCAACCCGAAGTACGGGACGCAGTTCGACGTTCCGGCCGACTGGGAGGTCGACAAGCCGGGCGTGATATCCGGCTTCGAGGACGTCAAGAAGGGCGACGGCTCACCCGCCATCACCTTCTCCGCGCCGGCCTTCTACAAGTCCAAGTGGTGCTCCCAGGACACCAACAAGGACGGCAAGATGGAGGACAGCAGTCTGGGCGGCACCGGCACCAAGGGCGGCAGGGGCGCCAAGGACACGGTGTCGGCCGCGCGGAACGAGGCGGGCAGCTGGGTCTGGGCCGCGTACGCCCAGGAGGAGCCGGAGGCGTCGCTCAAGACGAAGGTCAAGCTCAGCCAGTCCGAGGCGTTCACCACCACGTCCGGCCTCAAGGGCCACTTCGCGACGGCGACGGCCACGGGCCTCACCAAGAAGAACAAGTGCGACACCGACGGCAAGGCGTTCGCCTTCAGCTTCGCCAACGCCAAGGGCGACTTCTCGTCCTGGGTGCTCTACGCCAACAAGGGCGTGCCGGACGAGATCCCGGACGAGACGATCAAGAAGATCATGAGCACCCTCCGGCTGGCCGGCGCCTCCTGACCGGATCGCGCCAAAACCGGTTGGCACGGGGCACCGGCCGCGGGGATAGTCCCCGAGTGACCTCTCCCGCCGACGCCGACGCCGACGCCGGCCCGCGACGCCCCCGCCGTCCTCACCGCCCCTCGTGGGCCGGCCGCAACTACACACTGCTGACCGCCGCGGCGATCGCCACCAATCTGGGCAGCCAGGGCGCGCTGATCGCCTCGGCGTTCGCGGTGCTGGAGTCGGGCGGCGACGCGGGCGACGTGGGGTTGGTGGCCGCGGCCCGTACGGTTCCGCTCGTTCTCTTTCTGCTGGTCGGCGGCGCGCTGGCGGACCGGCTGCCCCGGCACCGGGTGATGGTCGCCGCCAACGCCGTCAACTGCGTCTCGCAGGCCACCTTCGCCGCCCTGGTCCTCACGGGCGACGCGCTGCTGTGGCAGATGATGGTGCTGGCCGCGCTGGGCGGTACGGGCCACGCCTTCTTCAGCCCGGCCTCCGAGGGCATGCTGATGTCCAGTGTCAGCGGTGAACAGGCGGGCCGCGCCTTCGCCCTCTACCGGATGTCGATGCACGGCGCGGGGATCGGCGGCGCCGCGCTGGGCGGTGCGCTCATCGCGGTGATCGGCCCCGGCTGGGTGCTGGCCGTCGACGCCGCCGCCTTCCTGGTGGCCGGGGCGCTGCGCGCCTTCCTCGATGTCAGCCATATCCCGCCGCGCGAGCCCGGCGGCGGGATGGTCGCCGATCTGCGCGACGGCTGGCGGGAGTTCATCAGCAGGCCGTGGCTCTGGACGATCGTCGTCCAGTTCGCGGTGGTCAACGCGGTCGTCGTGGCGGCCGAGTCGGTGTACGGGCCGCTGGTCGCCCGCGACGAGCTCGGCGGGGCGGGCCCCTGGGGCCTGGCACTCGCCGCGTTCGGCGTGGGCACCGTGGGCGGCGCGCTGGTGATGACGCGCTGGAAGCCGCGCCGGCTGCTGCTCGCGGGCACGCTCTGCGTCTTCCCCCTCGCCCTGCCGTCCGCCGGGCTCGCGGTGCCGCTGCCGGTCGCGGGGCTGGCGGTGGTGATGTTCCTGACGGGGCTCTCGATCGAGGTCTTCGGGGTGTCCTGGATGACGGCGCTGCATCAGGAGATCGCCGAGGAGAAGCTCTCCCGGGTCTCCGCGTACGACATGCTCGGCTCGATCGGGATGATTCCGGCCGCCACCGCGCTCGCGGGACCGGCGGAGAGTACTTTCGGGCGCACATACGCGCTGTGGGGCTGCTCGGCGCTGGTCATCCTGCTGACGGCCGCTGTCCTGGCCGTGCCGGACGTACGCCGGCTGACGCGCCGCGCCACCACACCGGCGGGGGCGCGGAAGGCCACGGAGGCCGCCGCGGTGTCAGCCGACGCTGAAGGCGCCGTCGGGCGGGCGGGGTGACGGTACGGCGCCGCTGTCCCGTACCGGACTCGCGTCCCCGATGAACCGCCGGAGCGACGCGCCGTGTTCGACCCGGGCGGGGAAGGCGTCGGCGGCGGTACGGCGCGCGAGGGCCGCCGTGTCGATCTCCGTGTGCGAGGCGACCAGCACGGCGTTGCCGAAGCGACGGCCACGGAGCACGGCGGGCTCCGCGATCAGCGCCAGCTCCTCGAAGGCCGTGGCGAAGGTGGCCAGTTGGGAGCGGAGGAAGCCGAAGGGCGCCCCGTCGGCGAGATTCGCGGCGTAGACCCCGTCCGTACGCAGCACCCGCGCGGCCTCGCGCGCGTACTCGACGGAGGTGAGATGGGCGGGCACCCGCGAGCCGCCGAAGACATCGCCGACGAGCACATCCACGGAGCGGTCCGGGGCGGCTTCGAGCCAGTGGCGTGCGTCCGCGCCGTGCACGGTGATGCCGGTGCCGTCCGGTATCGGCAGCAGCTCCGCGACCAGCGCCAGCAGCCCCGCGTCCGCCTCCACCACACTCTGCGCGGAGCCGGGCCGGGTGGCCGCCACATAGCGGGGCAGGGTGCACGCCCCGCCGCCGAGATGGAGCACGGTGAGCGGATCGCCCTCGTCGCCCGCGCGGTCGACGACATGGGCGAGGCGCCGTACGTACTCGAACTCCAGATGGGTCGGCTCGTCGAGATCGACATAGGACTGGGGCGCGCCGTCGACCGTCAGCAGCCAGGCACGCTCCCGGTCCACATCGGGCAGCAGTTTGGCGGTGCCGCTGTCCACGGCGCGCATGACGGGGATCGCTTCGTTCACGCTCCCATTGTGCGCCGCCCGTCGCCGTCTCTCTCCCGGCCCGGCCGCTGTCCGGCCGACGCCGGGGAGGCGGTCTCGCGAACGGCCTCGCGCCCGCCTCCCCGGGGTACGGGACGACGGGCGCGGGCCGGTGAGCGCGCCGACCGTGCGGCCCGGCGGACGCGGTCGGAGCAGGTCAGAGCAGGGACGTGACCGTGCCGGCGCCGACCGTACGGCCGCCCTCGCGGATCGCGAAGCCGAGCCCCGCCTCCAGCGGGACGTCACGGCCCAGCTCCACGGTCAGGGTGACCGTGTCCCCGGGCCGCGCGACGGCCGCCTCGCCCAGGTCGATGTCACCGACCACATCCGCCGTACGGATATAGAACTGCGGACGGTAGCCACTGGTGACCGGGGTCGTCCGCCCGCCCTCACGGGCGGAGAGGACGTACACCTGCGCGGTGAAGCGCCTGCTCGGCACGACACTGTCCGGCGCCGCCACCACATGACCGCGGCGGACCGCGTCGCGCTGCGTACCGCGCAGGAGCAGCGCGACGTTGTCGCCGGCCTCGGCGGACTCCATCGGCTTCCCGAAGGTCTCCAGCCCGGTGACGACCGTCTCGATGCCGGCGCCGAGGACCTCCACCCGGTCACCGACGCGTACCGTGCCGCGCTCGACGGCGCCGGTGACGACCGTGCCGCGCCCGGTGATGGTGAGGACGTTCTCCACCGGGAGCAGGAACGGCGCGTCCGTGTACCTGACGGGCATCGGCACATACGTGTCGATCGCGTCGAGCAGCGCCTCCACGGCCGCCGTCCAGCGCGGGTCGCCCTCCAGCGCGCGCAGCCCGGAGACCCGGACGACGGGCGCGGCGTCGCCGCCGTACCCGTGCTCGGTGAGCAGTTCGCGCACCTCCAGCTCGACCAGGTCGGTCAGTTCGTCGTCGCCCGCGTCGGCCTTGTTGAGGGCGACGACGATGTGGTTGACGCCGACCTGGCGGGCGAGCAGGACGTGCTCGGCGGTCTGCGGCATGATCCCGTCGAGCGCGGAGACGACGAGGATCGCCCCGTCGAGCTGGGCGGCGCCGGTCACCATGTTCTTGATGTAGTCGGCGTGGCCGGGCATGTCGACATGCGCGTAGTGCCGGGTGTCGGTCTCGTACTCGACGTGCGAGATGTTGATGGTGATCCCACGGGCGGCCTCCTCCGGGGCCCGGTCGATCCGGTCGAACGGCACGAACGTGCCGGTCCCCCGGTCGCTGAGGACCTTGGTGATGGCGGCGGTCAGAGTGGTCTTGCCGTGGTCGACGTGGCCCATGGTGCCGATGTTCAGATGCGGCTTGGTGCGCACGTATGCCGTCTTGGGCATGGTTCGCGTCGTTCCTTCCAGGAACTCGAAGCTGAGAGGGACCCCCGGGCCTTGCCGACCCTCCCCCTGTGGGGTCCGCCGGACGATCCGGGAAGGGTCAGCTTCGGGCGCCGCCGAGGGGCGCCGCGGGCGCGGCTGCCGCCGCCGCAGGGGGCGCGGGCGCGGTGAACGCCGTCGCGCAGGCCGCGTACGCGGTGGGGAAACCGGCAGCCTTCGGCGCGTCCGCGACTGCGGACGGCGCTGCGAGGAAGGCGTACCGGAACATGTCGCCGATCCTGGCCCATACCCGCTGTTCACGTCGAATGGTTTTCTCCGCCACGGGAGTTCATGTGTGTCGGCTAGCATCCCCGGATGCTCGACACCGCCCCCAGGCCGCTTCCCACGCCGGCCCCCGAGCCTTCGCCGCGCCTCGTTGCCCGCTGCTTCCGGGTGCTGCTCTCGCCCTGGTCGCGGTTCGCCCTGCTCGTCGCCGTGCTGGGTGCGGCGGGCGCGGCCGTGCTGCTGTACGAGCCGCAGAAACTCCTCGCCGACGGCTGGCCGCCGCAGTTCGGCGGCGCCGCGGCCGTGGCGCTGTTCTCCGTGGCGTACGGGCTGTGCGCCGTCGCGTTCGTACCCCGTCCGCTGCTCAGTCTCGCCGCGGGCGCGCTCTTCGGCTCGGCGTTCGGTCTGCTCGCCGCGATCGCGGGGACGGTACTGGCCGGCGCGATCTCCTTCGGGCTCGTCCGCCTCCTCGGGCAGGGGGCGCTGCGGCCGCTGCTGCGGGGCCGCTGGCTGCTGGCGGCCGACGGACAGCTGAGCAAGCACGGCTTCCGGTCGATGATGGCGATCCGGCTCTTTCCCGGGGTGCCGTTCGTCGCGGGCACCTACTGCGCCGCCGTCTCACGTATGCGATGGGCGCCGTTCCTGCTCGCGACCGGGATCGGAACGGTTCCCAACACCGCGGCCTATGTGATCGCGGGCAGCGAGGCGTCGTCCCCGACCTCGCCGATGTTCCTGATCGCGACGGGCTTCATCGTGCTCACCGGAGTGGCCGCCGCGGTCGTCGCCTGGCGTCAGCGCCACCGCCTCGGCCGCCGCTGATCTTCGCTCACACCGGGCCGCGGCGCGTCACGGCGCGGCGAGCCCGAGATCGCCGCCGGGCGGCGGCGCGGAGAAGCGCGCCACATCGGCGTCCGTGACCTCCGCCAGTTCCCGCGGCGACCAGCGGGGCCTGCGGTCCTTGTCGATGACCCGGGCCCGGATGCCCTCCTGGAGATCGGGGAAGGTCAGCGCGGCGCACGAGGCGCGGTACTCCTGGTCGATCACCTGCTCCAGCGTGGCCGTCCGCCGGGCGCGGCGCATCGCGACGAGGGTGGCCTTCAGTGCGGTGGGCGACCGGGTGAGGAGCGTCTCGGCGGCATCCTTCGCCGCCGTTTCCCCGTTGCCCAGCAGGCGGTCGATGATCTCCTCCACCGAGCCGGCCGTATAGCAGGCGTCGATCCACTCGCGGTCCGCGTCGAGCCGCCCCTCCGGCGCGGTCGTCCGGTACCGGCGCACGGTCTCCCGTACGTCCTCCGCCTGCCGCACCTGGGGCCCGGCGAGCGCGGCGCGCAGGTCTTCCAGCCGGTCGGAGGGTACGAAGTGATCGGCGAGCCCGCACAGCAGGGCGTCGGCCGCGCCGATCGTCCGGCCGGTGAGGGCGAGATGGGTGCCCAGCTCGCCGGGCGCCCGGGAGAGCAGATAGGTCCCGCCGACATCGGGGACCAGACCGATCGCGGTCTCGGGCATGGCGACGGCCGACCGTTCGGTGACGACGCGTACGCTGCCGTGCGCCGAGACCCCGACGCCGCCGCCCATCACGATGCCGTCCATCAGGGCGACATACGGCTTGGGGTAGCGGGCGATCCGGACGTTGAGCCGGTACTCGTCGCGCCAGAAGGCGTGCGAGGCGCCCGCGCCGGTGCGCGCGTCCTCGTGGATCACGCGGATGTCGCCGCCGGCGCAGAGCCCGCGGTCCCCGGCGCCGGAGATGACCACGGCCGTGACGTCGTCGTCGCCCTCCCACGCGGCCAGCGCCCCGTCGATCGTCCGCACCATGGGGTGGGTGAGGGCGTTGAGGGCGCGGGGCCGGTTGAGCGTGAGGTGTGCGGTGCGGCCCGCGCGGGCGGTCAGTACCGGTTCGTCGTGGGCCATGCTCTCGCTGGTTCCTTCCCTGGTCGGGCGCGTCCGTGAAGTCGCACCCGACCAGTATGGACACGCTCTCCCGGTGGATTCTCACCGGTTCCCGGGGGGTCAGGTACGGGTGGGTGCCGCCGCCAGCGCCTCGATGATCCGCTCCGCGGCGAGCGTCGCGGTCAGCGTCCCGTCCCGTACCTCCCGCTCCAGCGCGGGTGCCAGCTCCCGTACGCCCGGGTGCTCGCGCAGCCGGTCCAGGAGGTGGTCGCGGACCATGGCCCATGTCCAGTCGACCTGCTGGTCCCGGCGCTTGCGGTCCAGCCGGCCGTCGGCGCCGAGCACCGCGCGGTGCTGTTCGAGCCGTTCCCACACGGTGTCGAGACCGCTGCCCTCCCGCGCGCTGCAACTGAGCACCGGCGGCGTCCAGGCCGCGTCCGCCGGGTGCATCAGCCGTAGCGCGCCCGCGAGTTCCCGCGCGGCGGAGCGCGCGTCGCGTTCGTGCGGGCCGTCGGCCTTGTTGACGGCGATGACGTCGGCCAGTTCGAGGACGCCCTTCTTGATGCCCTGGAGCTGGTCCCCGGTGCGGGCCAGGGTGAGCAGCAGGAAGGAGTCGACCATGTTGGCGACGGTGGTCTCGGACTGGCCGACCCCCACCGTCTCGACGAGCACCACGTCGTAGCCGGCGGCCTCCATGACGATGATGGTCTCGCGGGTCGCCTTGGCCACCCCGCCCAGCGTGCCCGCGGTCGGCGAGGGCCGTACGAACGCGGCCGGGTCCACGGCGAGCCGTTCCATCCGGGTCTTGTCGCCCAGGATGGAGCCCCCCGTCCTGCTGGAGGACGGGTCGACGGCGAGCACCGCGACGCGGTGGCCGAGGCCGGTGAGCAGCGTCCCCATCGCGTCGATGAAGGTGGACTTGCCGACGCCGGGGACCCCGCTGATACCGATCCGGCGGGCCTTCCCGGAGTGCGGCAGCAGCTCGGTCAGCAGCTCCTGGGCGAGCCGGCGGTGGTCGGGCCTGGTGGACTCCACGAGTGTGATGGCACGGGCGATGTACGAACGGGAGCCGTCCAGAACGCCCTTGGCATAGCTGTCGAGGTCGATCCGTGGGGGCACGCGCTCACCGCTCTGCGCCGCGAGCGGCTTCGTCGGAAGTGGCCTCTCCGGAAGCGGCGTTGCCCGAAGCGGCCTCGTGACCCAGTGCGGCCGCGAGCGCGGTCAGCAGATCGTGCGCGGCGTCCGGGATCACCGTGCCCGGCGGGAAGACCGCCGCGGCCCCCGCCCGGCGCAGCTCCTCGATGTCCTGGGGCGGGATCACTCCGCCCACCACGATCATGATGTCCTCGCGGCCCTCCTCGGCGAGCTGTTCGCGCAGCGCCGGTACGAGCGTGAGGTGCCCGGCGGCGAGCGAGGAGACCCCGACGATATGCGCGTCGGCCTCGACGGCCTGCCGCGCCACCTCGGCGGGCGTCTGGAACAGCGGGCCGACATCCACGTCGAAGCCCAGGTCGGCGAAGGCCGTGGCGATCACCTTCTGGCCGCGGTCATGGCCGTCCTGGCCCATCTTGGCCACCAGGATGCGCGGCCGGCGTCCTTCGGCCCGTTCGAAGTCCTCGACGGCGGCGCGGGTGCGCTCGACGGCCGGGGAGGTGCCTGCCTCGTTCCGGTACACACCGGCGATGGTACGGATCTGGCCGGAGTGACGCCCGTACACCTTCTCCAGTGCGTCGGAGATCTCGCCGACGGTGGCCTTGGCGCGGGCCGCGTTCACCGCGAGGCCGAGCAGATTGCCCTCCAGTCCGGGCCGCGAGCCGGCCTCGGCGGCGGCGGTGAGCGCGCGCAGCGCGTCCTGGCAGACGGCCTCGTCGCGTTCGGCGCGCAGCCGTCGCAGCTTCTCGATCTGCTGGGCGCGTACGGAGGAGTTGTCGACCTTGAGCACGTCGATCTTCTCGTCGGTCTCCACCCGGTACTTGTTGACGCCGATGACGGGCTGGCGTCCCGAGTCGATCCGCGCCTGGGTACGGGCCGCGGCCTCCTCGACCCGGAGCTTGGGGATTCCGGCGTCGATGGCCTGCGCCATTCCGCCTGCCGCCTCGACCTCCTCGATGTGCTGCCAGGCACGCCTGGCGAGGTCGTAGGTCAGCTTCTCCACATACGCGCTGCCGCCCCAGGGGTCGGTCACCCGGCAGGTCCCCGACTCCTGCTGAAGCAGCAGCTGGGTGTTGCGGGCGATACGGGCCGAGAAGTCGGTGGGCAGGGCGAGGGCCTCGTCCAGCGCGTTGGTGTGCAGCGACTGGGTGTGGCCCTGCGTGGCGGCCATCGCCTCGACACAGGTGCGGGTGACGTTGTTGAAGACGTCCTGCGCGGTGAGCGACCAGCCGGAGGTCTGTGAATGGGTGCGCAGCGACAGCGACTTGGCGTTCTCGGGGTCGAACTTCTTGACCAGCCGGGCCCAGAGGAGCCGGGCCGCGCGGAGCTTGGCGACCTCCATGAAGAAGTTCATGCCGATGGCCCAGAAGAAGGAGAGCCGGGGCGCGAACGCGTCCACGTCGAGTCCGGCGCCGAGTCCGGCGCGCAGATACTCCACCCCGTCGGCGAGGGTGTACGCCAGCTCCAGATCGGCCGTCGCGCCCGCTTCCTGGATGTGGTAGCCGGAGATGGAGATGGAGTTGTAGCGCGGCATCTTCTGCGAGGTGTACGCGAAGATGTCGGAGATGATCCGCATCGAGGGTTTCGGCGGATAGATATAGGTGTTGCGGACCATGAACTCCTTGAGGATGTCGTTCTGAATGGTCCCGGCCAGCTTCTCGGGCGGTACGCCCTGTTCCTCGGCGGCCACGATGTAGAGCGCGAGTACGGGCAGCACCGCGCCGTTCATCGTCATCGACACGCTCATCCTGTCGAGCGGGATGCCGTCGAACAACTGGCGCATGTCGTAGATGGAGTCGATGGCCACACCCGCCATGCCGACGTCGCCGGTCACCCGGGGGTGGTCGCTGTCGTAGCCGCGGTGGGTCGGCAGATCGAAGGCTACGGAGAGGCCCTTCTGCCCGGCGGCGAGGTTGCGCCGGTAAAAAGCGTTGGACTCCTCGGCGGTGGAGAACCCGGCGTACTGCCGGATGGTCCAGGGCTGGTTGACGTACATCGTCGGGTACGGGCCGCGCAGATACGGCGCGACGCCGGGGTAGGTGCCGAGGAAGTCGAGCCCCGCCAGGTCCCGCGCGGTGTAGAGCGGTTTGACGGCGATGCCCTCGGGGGTGTCCCAGAACAGTTCGTGGTCGGTCCTGCCGGTGTGTTCCTTGACGGCCGTACGCCACTGGTCCTCGGTGGTTCCGGCGCTGTCGCCGGGGCCGAGCCCGATCTCGGAGAAGTCCGGGATCCCCATCACGCCACTCCCATCCGGTCGAGGACGGAGGTCAGGACGGCGATCGCGTCGCCGCCCGCGACGACGAAGTCGTCGACCCCGGCCCGTACATAGGTCTCACGCTGTTCGCCGGGGCGGCCGGCGAGGAACACCTGGAGCGCGCCGGCCGCCTTGAGGGCCTCCGCGACGGGCGCGGCTCCTTCGGCGTAGAGCGCGTCGCTGGAGCAGATACAGGCGACGGTCGCCCCGCTGCGGGTGAAGGCGTCGGCGGCGCCCGCCGCGTCGACCGTCACCGGGTCGTGGACCGGCTCGATCCCGCCGGCCTGGAAGAGGCTGGTGGCGAAGGTGGCACGCGCGGTGTGCGCGGCGGCCGGTCCGAGGACGGCCAGGAAGACACGGGGCCGGGCGCCGGTGGCGGCGAGATGCGCGTCGGAGCGGGCGCGGAGCGTCTCGTACGCCTCGTCGCGGCGTACCACCGGCAGTCCGCCCCCGGGCGGCGCGGGCGCCGGGTCGCGTTCCACCGGGGGCTGCGAAAGCTGCGGGAACTCGCTGACGCCGGTGATGGGTTCGCGTCGCCGGGCCAGCCTGCCCGAGCGCTCCTGCCAGGTGGCGGCGAGCCGCTCGGCGATCAGTCCGCCGTGGAGCGCGGCGCGCTGGCCGCCGGCGCGTTCGATCTCCTGGAACCACGCCCAGGCGGCATGCGCGAGCTCGTCGGTGAGCCGCTCCACGTACCAGGAGCCGCCCGCTGGGTCGATGACCCGTCCCAGGTGGGACTCCTCCAGCAGGATCGTGGAGGTGTTGCGGGCGATTCTGCGGGCGAAGGCGTCGGACAGCCCGAGGGCGTGGTCGAAGGGCAGTACGGTCACGGCGTCCGCGCCGCCGATCCCGCCCGCCAGCGAGGCGACCGTGGTGCGCAGCATGTTCACCCAGGGGTCGCGGCGGGTCATCATCACCGGCGAGGTCACGGCGTGCTGACGCTGCGCCCCGGCGCGGGGACCGGCGCCGCAGACCTCCGCCACCCGGGCCCAGAGCCTGCGCGCGGCCCGGAGTTTGGCGATCGTCAGGAACTGGTCGGCGGTCGCCGCGTACCGGAACTCGATCTGTTCGCAGGCGGCTTCGACGGTGAGTCCGGCAGCGGTGAGGTCACGCAGCCAGCCGACCCCGGTGGCGAGGGAACAGCCCAGTTCCTGCGCGTCGGAGGCGCCTCCCTCGTGGTAGGGCAGCGCGTCGACGGTGATCGCGCGCAGGCCCGGGTACTCCCGGTCGCAGAGCACGGCGAGTTCGGCGGCCTCTTCCGTCAGGCCCGTCACGTCCCGTCCGGTACGGGCGACTTCACCGACGGGATCGGCGCCGAGGGTGCCGCGCGCCGCGTGGCGGGCCACCCCGCGCTCCTCGTACAGCTTCAGCAACGCCTGTGCGGCGGGCCCGAATTCGGCGCCCGCGTCGAGGGCGACCGGCGCGAGGTCGAGATAGACGCCGTCGAGCGCCGTGGCCAGTCCGGACACCGGGATTCCGGCGGAACCCACCGCCAGCCAGAGGGAGGTGACGCCGTTTTCCAGGTCGGAGAGCACGGCCTCGTTGGCGCGTACGGGATCGGGGAGAGCGTGGCGCTGCCGTACGTCCCAGCCGGAGACCGCGCCTCCCTCGGGACGGCCGCCCCTGGTGAACGGCGCGAAGCCGGGATAACCCGGGTCTCCGGGCGCGTCGTCGGCGGTGTACAACGGACGGGTGGCGAGCCCGTCCTGAAGCGTCGTGGAGAGCGCATCCTCTGCGGCCGGCCCCGAGAGATCCCGACCCGACTTGCGCAGAACGCCTGCCACCAGGCCCTGCCACTGCTCGCGGGTCGCATCGGGGAACTCAGCGGCCAGGGAAAGCCCGTCGTCAGGCAGCACCGTCATGCCCAGATGTTAGGGCAGCCGGGCGAACGAGCAGCAGAGCGCGTCACTGTGACCTTGCCCTCGCCGAAATGCCTCGCATGTAGGTCATTCATGACAAGGGATGTGCCAGGGCCCGAACCCGCGACAACAGGGGGCACGCCCGGTCCCCTCCCGCACAGACGCTACGCTGCCCATCACCACATCAGTGAAGAGCCGGCATGAGTAGGACTACTCACCCATCCATATGATCGAACCCGCGCTTCGACCGTCACCCCTCAGCCCGTCACTGCCCCGCCGTTCCGCGGGCCAGTGCTTGATCATCTCTTGGATGGCGTAGTACCCCATGTCTTGGTTCGAATCTTTCATCCTCGGGCTCGTCCAGGGGCTGACCGAGTTCCTCCCCATCTCCTCCAGCGCGCATCTGCGGCTGACGGCGGCCTTCGCCGGCTGGCACGACCCGGGTGCGGCGTTCACCGCGATCACCCAGATCGGCACGGAGGCGGCGGTCCTCATCTACTTCCGCAAGGACATCGCCCGAATCGTTTCCGCGTGGGGCCGCTCGCTGGTGAACAAGTCGATGCGCAGTGACCACGACGCCCAGATGGGCTGGCTGGTCATCGTCGGCTCGATCCCGATCGGTGTCCTCGGTGTGACGCTGAAGGACCAGATCAACGGCCCGTTCCGTGATCTCCGGCTGATCGCCGTCACTCTGATCGTGATGGGCATCGTGCTCGGTGTCGCCGACCGGCTGGCGGCCCGTGACGAGACCGGCGGCAAGCACCGTGCGATCACGGAGCGCAAGTCGCTGAAGGATCTGAGCGTCAAGGACGGTCTGATCTTCGGCTTCTGCCAGGCGTTGGCCCTGGTGCCCGGCGTCTCGCGTTCGGGCGCCACGATCAGCGGTGGTCTGCTGATGGGGTACAACCGTGAGGCGGCGGCGCGCTACTCGTTCCTGCTCGCGATCCCGGCGGTGCTCGCCTCGGGCTCCTTCGAGCTGAAGGACGCGGGTGAGGGACATGTCGCCTGGGGGCCGACCATCTTCGCGACGATCATCGCGTTCGCTGTCGGATATGTCGTTATTGCCTGGTTCATGAAGTTCATCACCACGAAGAGCTTCATGCCGTTCGTGATCTACCGGATCCTGCTCGGTATCGTGCTGTTCGTGCTGATCGGCACGGACACGCTGAGCCCGCACGCGGGCGAGTCGGCCGGCTGAACCGGACGACAGGGGCCGGCCGGGGCGGCCGTGCGGGGAGCGTGTGAGCGTGTGAGCGTGTGAGCGAAGTGTGAGCAAGGACGCTCCCCGATCGGCATCGGGACGAGGCCGCCTCCCCCTAGGCTTGTCACATGTCCTCTTCCTCCGCTTCCGCATCCCCGGCATCCGACGCCGTCGCGGCCAACGAGCGCATCCGTGCGCTCGTCGACGCGGCCGAGACGTCCGACGGGACATGGCCCGCGGAGGCGTACGAGGTCCTGCTGCTGGAGTGGGCCGCGGCTCTCCATGACAGCGTGGACGAGGCCGCCTGACGTCCGTTCGGTCGGTCCGGTCAGGTCGCGGGGGTGGGGGCCGCCGGGGTCCGGGAGATGGTGGCCGGCGGGATCGTCGGCCGCTCGGGCCGGGGCTCCGGGCTGACGAGGCAGTCGAGCGCCTCCTCCACTCCGGACGCGACCTGGATGACGAAGCGTTCCTCCTGACTGATGAAGCCGTCGGAGACCATGTTGTCCAGGAGCGTCAGCAGCGGATTGAAGAATCCGCCCCGGTTGACCAGGACAAGTGGCTTGTGATGGATGCCCAGTTGGTTCCAGGTCGCCACTTCGAGCAGTTCGTCGAGCGTGCCGAGGCCGCCCGGAAGCACCGCGAAGCCGACCGCGAGGCGGTACATCAGCGCCTTGCGCTCATGCATCGTCTCCACGACGATCACTTCGGTGCGCGACTCGTCCGGCTGCTCGCGTTCGTACAGCTGGCGGGGGATCACTCCGGTCACCGGCGCCCCGGCGTCCAGCACGGCGTCGGCGACGGCGCCCATGATGCCGACACCTCCCGCGCCGTAGACCAGGCCCGTCCCGCGCTGCGCCAGCGCCTCGCCGAACTCGGTGGCGAGCCTCAGATGCTGGGGGCGGGCGCCCGGCCGGGCGCCACAGAACACACCGACTCGCTGCACCCGCGACGCTGGCATGGTCATATCCGTCTCCGTCTCTCCCGCCCGGCCCCGATCGATCGATCGACACATAACGTATCCGAACGGCTACGTTAAGCGAAGAGGGCCTCCCTCGCTCCCGCTCACCACCTCCCTCCACATGGGCTGATTAGTAGCACTAAACCCTCGAAAGGATTACTTACCGGGTCATGTGGCGCAGCCAAGGGCATACCGCTGGGGCGAGACGTTTGCTGCGGAGTACGGCGGGAGCGGTACGACCCGCCCGCGGCGAGGCGGCCGGAGTTCCCGGCCGCGGTGAGCCCGGCTCCGCTGCTCTCCCCCTTTACAGCCGGGGCCCGTCACGGCCTACCGGTCCGGAGCGAGATGTGGAGGCTGTCCATGGTGCCCGCCATGCAGATTGGTGAACGCGAACGGTTCCTGGCAGACACCCATGTGGGTGTCCTGGGAGTCACCGACCCCCGTGGAGTCAGAGCGCCGCTGCTCGTACCGGTCTGGTACCGGTACGAGCCGGGCAAGGACGTCGTGGTGCAGACCGGCAGGGCGTCACTCAAAGCGCGTCTGATGAGGGAGGCCGGGCGGTTCAGCCTGTGCGTACAGGACGAGACCGCCCCGTACCGCTACGTCAGCGTGGAAGGTCCGGTCACGTCCGTCACCGATCCGATGGACCCGACGGAGCGCGAGGCCATGGCCCATCGCTATCTGGGGGCCGCCGAGGCGCGGGACTACCTCGCGGGGACGCGGGACCAGCTCCTCGACGACATCACTTTCCGGATGCGTCCGGAACGCTGGCGGAGCGCCGACTTCGCCGCCTTCGCCGCCGACTTCGCCGGTTCCGACGGCCCACGCTGATCCGACCCCGACAGCGCTGGAAGGCAGGACCGCATGACCGACACCGACCCCCGCACGGACGGTATCGACAGCCACCCCGACCCCACGACCGGCCGCCACGGACCGGCGGTCACGCCCCTCACCCAGGGCTTCGGACACCCCCCGAGCCCCGGCCGTCCTCCGGACCCCGGCCGTCCTCCGGACCCTGGCTATCCGCGGAACAGCAGCCTCCCGGAGCTGTTCGAAGCACGCGCCGGGGCCACCCCGCAGGCGCCGGCGGCCCGCTACCGGGACCGCGTCATGACGTACGGCCGGCTCAGCGCCGCCTCCGACCGCCTCGCGGCCCGGCTGGTCGCCGCCGGTGCCGAACCGGGCTCGGCGGTGGGGGTGTGCGGCAGCCGCTCGCCGGAGGCGCTGGTCGCGTTCCTGGGCATCCTCAAGGCCGGCTGCGCCTACGTGCCCCTCGACGAGGACCATCCACCGGCCCGGCTGCGGGCGATGGCCGAGGACGCGGACGTCCATGTCGCCGTCGTTCTGCCCGGCAGCACCCGCCGTATCCGCGGTCTGCACACGCGCGTCGAGCTCGGCCGGGTGACCAATACCGCTCCCCCGGACGCGCCTCACGCCCCGAACACCCCGCGCCTCACTCCGCTGCCGTCCCCGGCGGCGACCGACAGCGCCTATGTGATGTTCACCTCCGGCTCCACGGGCAGGCCCAAGCCCGTCGCGATCGCGCACCGGGGTGTGGCCCAGTTAGTGCTGTCGGACCCGCGGCTGCCCCCGCCGGGTCCGGGCGACGGAGTGCTGCACGGCTACGGCCTCTCCTCCGACGCCTCCACGATCGAGATCTGGAGCGGACTGCTCGGCGGCGCCTGCCTCGTACTGGTGGACCGGGAGGAACTGCTCGCTCCCGCCGTCCTGGAGGAGCGCTTCCGTACGCACGGCGTGACCGTCGCCTACCTCACCACCAGCGTCTTCCACCATCTGGCCAGGACCCGGCCGGGCGCCCTGCGCGGACTGCGGTTCGCCTCCGCCGGCGGGGAGGCGATGGACCCCGGCCTCGCCCGCGCCGTGCAGACCGCCTGCCCCGGCACGACCGTCGTCAACTTCTACGGGCCCACCGAGAACAGCGTGGTGTCCACCGCGTACTTCCTTCCGAAGCTGACCGGCGACGAGACCCATGTCCCCATCGGCCGTCCGTTCGCCACCTCCACCTGCCATGTACTGCGCCCGGACGGCACACCCGCCGCGCCGGACGAGGAGGGCGAGCTGTATGTCGGCGGGGACGGCCTGGCGCTGGAGTACATCGGGGACGAGGAGCTGACGGGGGAACGGTTCGTCAGCCGGCCGGACGAACCGGGTGGCCGGCTGTACCGGACCGGTGACCGTGTCGCGCGGGGCCCCGACGGCCTGCTGGAGTACCGGGGGCGGCTGGACCGACAGGTCAAAGTGCGCGGCCAGCGCATCGAACTCGACGAGGTCGAGGCGCGGCTCCGCTGCCACTCCGAAGTCGGCGAGGCCGTCGTGGAACTCCGCGACGGAGTCCTGGCCGCCTATCTCACCCCCGCGCGGCCCGGTGGCACCCTTCCGGTGGACGCGCTGCGGAGGTACTGCGTGCGGTGGCTGCCCGCCCAGGCGGTGCCGACGCTCATCGCGCTGGACCGGTTCCCGGTGACCAGCGGCGGCAAGGTCGACCGCAAACGCCTGCTGGCCGAGTCGCGGCACGGCGAGGCGAGCGCGCCGCCCGGGGAGTCATGGGCGGACGCCGCGTACGGACCCGGTCAGGCCCAGGAGCCCCGCTCAGGACCCGGAGCGGAGGCGGAGGGTCCGCTGAAGGCGCTGGCCGAGGTGTGGCAGCTGGTGCTGCGCGTACGTCCCGCGCCCACGGACAGCTTCTTCGTCATCGGGGGCGATTCCCTGCTGGCGGCCGAAGTCGTCGCCCGTACGCTCGCGTTGCTGGATCTCGACGCGGCGCTCGGCAGCAGCCTCATCCGGGCCCTGCTCGCCGACCCGACGCTGGAGGGGTACGCGGCCGCCGTCGGCGCCCATCGCGGCCGGCCGGGCGGCACGCGGCAGGAGGGCGCCCCGTCGCGGACCCCGCGGGCTCCGGACGCGGAGGTCGACTTCGTACGCGAGACCGCACTCGGATTCTCACTGCCGCCCGCCGGGACGCCGCTCCCGCGCCCCGGCGATCCCTCGGACGTCCTGCTCACCGGCGCCAGTGGTTTCGTCGGCGCGTTCCTCCTGGACCGGCTGCTGCGCGACACGACAGCCCGTATCCACTGCCCGGTACGTGCCGCGGGCGCGGCGCATGCGGAGCGGCGCGTCATAACCGCGCTCACCCGCTACGGCCTGCGCGCGGACGACGCCGCACGGCAGCGGCTGGCCTGCTTCCCCGCGGACCTCGCCGCTCCCGGACTCGACCTGTCCCCGGAACACGCCGCCGAGCTGGCCGCGTGCCTGGATCTGATCGTGCACAACGGCGCCCAGGTCAACTTCCTCTACCCCTACAGCGCCCTGCGGGCCGCCAATGTCGAGAGCACCCGCGAGATCATCAAACTGGCGTCCCCCCGCCGCGTGCCGGTGCACTTCCTGTCCACGGTGGCGGTCCTCGCCGGCTTCGGCACCGCCGGTGCGCGGGAGGTCGACGAGGACGTACGGCTGGACCACGCGGACCGGCTCACGATGGGGTACGCCGAGAGCAAGTGGGTCGCCGAGGGTCTGCTGCGCAGCGCGGCGGAGCAAGGGCTTCCGGTCGCCGTCTACCGTCCGTACGAAGTGACCGGGGACCGGCTGCACGGCGCCTGCAACACGGAGACCGCGATCTGCTCGCTGTTCAAGACCATCGCGGAGACGGGGCTCGCTCCCGACATCGCGCTGCCGATGGACTTCGTCCCCGTCGATCACGTGGCGGAGTCCGTGGTGCATATCGCCACCCGGCACCAGGCGACGGACCGGGTCTACCACCTCACCAATCCGCGCCCGGCCGTGCTGCGTGACGTACTGGACCGGATGCGCGCGGCGGGGTGCGAGATGCGCATGCTGCCGTACGGGGAGTGGGTGGGCGAGCTGGTGCGTCATGTCTCGCTCCATCCCACCAGCCCCACCGCGCCCTTCGTGTCCCTCTGTGTGGACCGGGCGAACCGGGGCGACATCTCGGTCAAGGAGATGTATCTGGAGGGCGTCTTCCCCCGGCTGAGCCGCCGTAACACCGAAGCGGCCCTGGCCGGGAGCGGGCTGGACTGCCCACCGGTGGACGCGGTGATGCTCGACCGCTATCTGGAGTACTTCTTCACCTCGGGCTATATGACGCGGCCCGCGGTCGCGCCGCTCGGCGTGGCGGCGGCGCCGTAGGCGGTGTACGCAGCGGGGGCGGGGCGGGGCGCGCGCCCCCCGGCCCCACCCCCGCCACCGCCCGTGGAGCCGGGGTACGACCCGTCACCAGCGCACCGGGATCGTCTCCGGGAGCAGCACAGCGTGGTCCTGCCGCCAGCGGACCCGATCGGGCGCGACGGCCAGCCGCAGCCCCGGGACGGTGTCGAGCAGGGACCGCAACGCCACTTCGGTCTGCGCCCGGTTCAGCGCGGCGGCCGGACAGAAATGCCGCCCCTGCCCGAACCGGAGATGCGGCGATGACGGCCGCCGGTCGATGTCCAGCCGATCCGGTGATTCGAAGACGGCCGGATCACGATTGGCCGCGTCGATGGAGATCAGCACCAACTCGCCGGCGCGGACCCGGACTCCGCCGATCTCGGCCTCCTCCCGTGCGATACGCGCGATGGAATCGCCCAGCATGACGGACCACCGGTACAGCTCCTCCAGAGCGCCGGGCAGCGCCCGCGGCTCCCGCCGGAGCCGGGCAGCCAGCTCCGGGTCGCGTGCCAGCACCAGTCCGCAGAGGGCAAGGAAGCCGGCCGGATTCCCGAGGCCCGACACAAAGAGGAACAGCGCGATCTCCACCAGCTCCTGATGGCTCAGCGGATGGTCGGAGGAGCGGTTCAGCAGGGCGAGGCGGCCGAGGAGGCCTTCCGTGCCAATGCCCGTCATCCAGTCGTCGAAGCGGCTCAGCGCCTTCGTCCAGTCGGCGAAGAGGTTCGCGTCGGCCGCTTCACCCGTACTGAGCAGACGGAACCAGCCGGCCAGCTCCGGGGCCGCTTCGGTGGGCAGTCCGAGCAGTTCGCAGGTCACCTGGGAGGCCCATGGGAGGGCGAAGTCAGCCACCAGATCGCCCAGTTCGGTGTCCGCGTCCGCCTCCGCGTTGCCGACCGCGTCGCCGTTCGCGTTCCCGTCCGCGTTGCCGTTCGTGTTCGTGGCCGCCGTCATCGTGGTGAGCAGGGTGTCGGCGATGTCGCGTACCCGCTCCAGGGAGATATGCGTCTGCCGCGGCCCCATGCCCTTCACGGCCTCGTCCCGCAGCCCCGCCCGCCGCAGCATGGTCATCGTGCCGACGACGCTGAGCGGCGGCGCCGAGCTGTCCTCCTGCGGCATGTCGGGGTCGGCGATCAGGCCGCGGCTGAGCCGGGGGTCCTTCAGCGCCTCCCGCGCGGCGGCATAGCCGGTCACGAGCCAGCCGCGCGCGCCGGCGTTGGTCACCACACGGGTGACGGGTTCCTCGACCACGAATCTGCCCAGCTCACTCGCCAGAGCGTCGCCGCGAAAGCTGAACGGGTAGTGCGGGATGTCACCGACAACGCTCACGACCACCGTCTCCTGTTCCATGGACGGGCCGGCCGAAGGGCGACAGCCCGAAGTCCCCGAAAGGGGCATTCATCCATTCAATTCCGTGATAGCGGCATACACCCGGTAACGGAACAGGAGCAGCGGAAGACCACTCTCAGGGGTGGCTCTCCTTGTCCTCCGCGTCGGGCTTCTCCGCCCAGATGCCGCGGACATGGCCGATATGACGCCGCATCAGCTCTTCGGCACCGTCCGCGTCGCCCGTCTCGATCAGATCGAGGAGTTCGGAGTGCTCGTGTGAGGAGTGGACGAGTTGGCCGCGCTGGGCCAGGATCTTGAGACCGTAGATCCGTGACCGGGAGCGGAGGGAACGGACGGTCTCGACCAGATAGGTGTTGCCGGTCAGCCCCAGCAGCGTGAGATGGAACTCCATGTCGATGGTGACATGGGCGATAAGGTCCTGACGTCGGGCGGCCTCCTCGATGGCCACGGCCAGCGGACGCAGCCGCTCGATGACGGCGGGATCGACCCCCGTCTCGGCGATCCGCCGCACGGTGGGGATTTCGATGAGGGCGCGCAGGTGTGTGATGTCGTCGAGGTCGGCGTCCGACAGGTCGGTGACCCGGAAGCCCTTGTTCCGGACCACGTCGACCAGTCCCTCGCGGGCGAGATCGAGCATCGCCTCCCGTACGGGGGTGGAGGAGACGCCGAACTGTTCGGCCAGGCTGGGCGCCGAGTAGACGACGCCGGGGCGCAGTTGACCGGAGATCACCGCACCCCGCAGGGTTTCGATGATCTCCTCACGGAGGTTGCGCCGCGCTCCGAACGAGGGCAGTACCGGTGTGATGTGGTCGCCCGCGGTCATGGTTTCTTTCCTTCGTGCGGCATCGTTCGCGCGGTCATCGCTCGCGCCGTCACAACGCGAAGCCTTCGGGGAACGGGTCGTCCGGATCATAGTGGTACTGGGCGGTGCCGGTGATCCAGGCACGGCCCTCGATGGTGGGGATCACGGTGGTCGGACCGCGAGATACTTCCGGCCCCCCGAGGACGCCCTCTTCGACGAGACGGCCGGTGAAGTGCGTACCGATGAAGGACTCGTTGTCGAAGTCGGTGTCGAGGGCGAGTTCGCCACGGGCATGCAGCTGGGCCATCCGCGCGCTGGTGCCGGTGCCACAGGGCGAGCGGTCGAACATGCCCGGGTGGATGACCATGGCGTGCCGGGAGTGCTTGGCGTCCGACCCGGGGGCGGCCAGATACACATGGTGGCAGCCGTTGATCTCGGGGTTGAGGGGGTGGACGGGGCGGTCCTGGTCGTTGACGGCGGCCATGATGGCGAGGCCCGCGTCGAGGATGCGCTGCTTCTCCGTCCGCTCGAACGGGATGCCCAGCTTGTCCAGTTGGACGATGGCGTAGAAGTTGCCGCCGAAGGCGAGGTCGTAGGGGACGTCGCCCCAGGGCTCGACCCGTACCGTACGGTCGAGACCGAGCGCGAACGACGGTACGTTGCGCAGGACGACCGACTTCGCCACTCCGTCCGTGACCCGGACGCGGGCGACGACCAGCCCGGCCGGGGTGTCGAGGCGGATGGTGGTGACCGGTTCGGTGACCTCGACCATGCCGGTCTCCACGAGGACGGTGGCGACACCGATGGTGCCGTGGCCGCACATCGGGAGACAGCCGGAGGTCTCGATGTACAGCACGCCGTAGTCGGCGTCGGGGCGGGTGGGCGGCTGCAGAATGGCCCCGCTCATCGCCGCGTGGCCGCGGGGCTCGTTCATCAGGAACGTGCGGATGTGGTCGAGGTGTTCGATGAAGTAGCGGCGCCGGTCGAACATGGTGGCGCCTGGCACCACACCGACGCCGCCGGTGATGACCCGGGTGGGCATGCCCTCGGTGTGGGAATCGACCGCGTGGAAGACCCGGCTGCTGCGCATACGGTTACCCGAGCCCTTCCGCGAGCACCTTCTCGGTGGCCCGGCGCACGATCTCCTCGTGCTCCGGGGTGAGCGGAACGCGCGGCTGACGGCTGGGACCGCCGTAACGGCCCACGAGATCCATGCTCGCCTTGATCGCCTGCACGAACTCCGTCTTGGAGTCCCACCGCAGCAGCGGGTGCAGCGCCCGGTAGAGGGGGAGCGCGGTCTCCAGATCACCGGCCGAGGCGGCGCGCCACAGCTCGACCGAGGCGCGGGGGAACGCGTTGGGATAGCCGGCCACCCAGCCGGGGGCGCCCGCTACGGCCAGTTCCAGCGCGACGTCGTCGGCGCCGCACAACACATCGAGGCCGGGGGCGAGTTCGGCGATCTGGTAGCTGCGGCGGACATCGCCGGAGAACTCCTTCACCGCGACGATCAATCCCTCGGCGTGAAGTTCCGCGAGGAGTTCGGGTACCAGATCGACCTTGGTGTCGAAGGGGTTGTTGTACGCGACGACCGGCAGGCCGGCCTTGGCGACCTCGCGGTAGTGCGCGACGATGGCGCGCGGGTCGGCCCGGTAGGAGTTCGGCGGGAGCAGCATCACGGCGGCGGCGCCCGCCTCGGCGGCCTGCTCGGCCCAGCGGCGGGCTTCGTCGGCGCCGTAGGCGGCCACTCCGGGCATGACCGTGAAGCCCTCGGGGGCGGTCTCGACCGCGGTGGTCACCACACGGGCGCGCTCTTCCGGCGAGAGGGTCTGGTACTCGCCGAGCGACCCGTTCGGGGTGACGCCGTCGCATCCGTTCTCGGCGAGCCACCGCACGTGGTCGGCGTAGCCGTCGAAGTCCACCTCCAGCCGGCCCGCGGAGCCGTCGCGCAGCGGCAGCGCTGTCGCGACCAGCACGCCGTGCCAGGGTATGCGGCGGGACGGAGTTCGCTCTTGCGGTTGTGCGGGCGCTGACGTGTTCATTTGACCTCCATGGAGACTCTGTTGATCCGGTTGACTTCGCCGAGCGACGGTGTTCGCGTCCTCGGCCAGGGCACCGAGCGGTACCGGCTGCGCGATGGGCCTGCTCGCCATGGAGCGCAGATCGTCCTCGGTCGGTTCTCGTCCGGTGCGCGCGGCGACCAGACAACTGGTGGCGTATCCGCAGACCCGCCCCTGGCACAGCCCCATACCGGGGCGTGCGAAGAGCTTCACCGCGCGGGAATCCGTGGCTCCCAGCTCCTCGATGACCTCGGTGATCGCCCCTGCCGTGACGTCCTCGCACCGGCACACCACGGTGTCGTCGTCGATCCATCCCGTCCACCCCGGCCGCACCGGATACGCCGCGTGCAGGGCGGTGGCGAAGGACCGCAGGGCGGCACGCCGGTGCGAGAGACGGCGCACCGCCGCCGGGTCCGGGGTGGCGCCGACCGTCGCGTACGCGGCGTGGAGTCCGGCGAGCCGGCCCTCGGTCACGGACAGCTCCGCGCCGCCGACCCCGCAGACCTCTCCGGCGACATAGACCCCGGGAACCGTGCTGAGCTGACGGCCGTCCGCGTCGGCGACCAGGCTTCCGTCGATGTCGCGGCGCGTGCCGCAGCCGAGTTGGAGCGGGATCTCGATCTGGGGCGTGAAGCCGTAACCGACGGCGAGCGTGTCGCACTCGACGCGGCGCTCGCTGCCCGGCACGATCCGCCACCGCGCGTCGAGCGCGGCCACCGTGACCCCGGAGACCTCGCCTTCGCCATGGGCGGCGACCACGGTCGTACGGGTCCGGTACGGCACGCGGTGGCGCAGCAGCGTACGGAGGAACCCCGCGCCCTCGGCGAGTTTGCCGGGGTTACGGGCCACGGCGAGCGGATGCCGTACAAAGGCGGTCGGCAGCCCGGCCTCGAAGACCCCGGCGATGTCCGCGCCCGCCTCGGCGAGACCGGCGGCGACGGCGAGGAGGAACGGACCGGTGCCGGCGATCGCGATCCGCCGGCCGGCGCGTACGCCCTGCCCCTTCAGCAGCGCCTGCGCGCCGCCCGCGGTGAAGACACCGGGCAATGTCCAGCCGGGGAAGGGCAGTTGGCGGTCGTACGCGCCGGTGGCGACCACGACCGTACGGCTGTCGATCACCCGCTCGGCGCCGCCGCTCAGAGTGTGGGTGGCAACGGTGTGGGCGGCGACGGTATGGGTGCGGAACCCGTCGGCGGTCCGCTCGATGTGCCAGACGGAGTGTCCCGGCAGGAGTGCGATCCGGTCGGTGTGGTCGGTGAGCCCGCGCAGGAGCCGTTGGAATGCCGGCCAGCCGTGGTGCGACGCCCCGTCGTCGCCCTGGCGGTGGCGCCAGTACTGGCCACCGGGGCGCGGACCCGCGTCGATCAGGGCGACGCGCGCCCCGGCGGCGGCGGCCGTGACGGCGGCGGCGAGACCGGCCGGGCCCGCGCCGAGGACGGCGAGATCGTAGTGGTCGCGCCGCGCGGCGGCGGGCTCAGCACGCGAGGTCGTCATGGCCCGCTCCCTCCTGCGTACGGACATGGTCACCGGGCGCGGCCTCGATCAGACAAGCCCGTTGATTCGGCTGGCCGTTGACGGTGACCAGACAGTCGAAGCACACCCCGATGCCGCAGAACACACCGCGCGGAGCGCCGTCGACGCGGGTACGGCGCCAGGAGCGGTGCCCGGCGGCGATGAGCGCGGCGCCGATGGTCTGGCCCGCCGAGGCGTCGATCGTCCGGTCGTCGAACCGGAACCGGAAGGGGAGGCGAGCGGGGCTCGGTCCGTGGGAAGTCTCGTCCTTCGGGCTCACGCCGCCGCCACCTCCTCCTCGAATCGGTCCGGGCGGAACGGTGCGAGATCCAGGTCGGGTTCCGTACCGGTGATGACCTGCGCGATCAGATGTCCGGTAGCGGTGGACAGCCCGATCCCGGCCCCCTCGTGCCCTCCGGCGTGGATGAGCCCGGGGGCACGCGGGTCCGCGCCGATGACCGGCAGATGGTCCGGGCAGTAGGGGCGGAAGCCCAAGTAGCTGCGCAGGAGCCGGACTTCGGCGAGGAAGGGGAAGACGGCGATGGCCTGTGCGGCGAGCTTGCGCACGACCGGCAGGGACATCGAGCGGTCGAAGCCGACGCGCTCGCGGCTGGCCCCGATCAGTACGGTCCCGGCCCGGGTGCCCTCGACCACGACCGAGGTCTCCAGCCCGGCGTCACTGCTGGCCACATTGGCGACGTACTCGGCGGTGTACACCTTGTGCCGGATAACCCGGGGCAGGGGCTCCGTGACCAGGATGAAGCCCTTGCGCGGCAGCACCGGAACCGGCGCGCCCGCGAGCCGGGCGGTCTGTCCGCTCCAGGTACCAGTGGCGTTGACGATATGGCCGGCGTGGATCACGGGCGTCGTGGGCGAGTCCGTACGGACACCGGTGAGAGTGCCATGGCCGTCACGTACGAATCCGACGACCTCCGTCCCCGACAGTACGGTGGCCCCGCGGCCACGGGCGCGCTGGAGCAGCCGGGCCGCCGCCAGCATCGGCTGCACCTGGCAGTCCCCCGGGTAGTACGCGCCCGAGACCACGTCGGGCGTGATGCGCGGCTCCAGGTCGGCGACCTCGCCGGAGGACACGTCGATCGCGTCGATTCCGGCCGCGCGCTGTACGGCGGTGAGCTTCCGTAGACCGTCCGCCGTGGCCCGCGAGGCGGCGACCACGACGCCGCCTTTTCTCTCGTATTCCAGCCGCTCGGCGCCCACGTCCTGGGCGACCTCGCTCCAGAGCCGAGAGGAGAGCAGCGCCAGATCGAGTTCGGGTCCCGGCTCCTTGTCGGAGAGCAGGATGTTGCCCTCGCACGCGGAGGTGGTCCCGGCGGCGATGGCCCCGCGCTCGATCACGGTGACGCGCAGACCCGCCGCCGAACAGTAGTAAGCACAGGCGGCACCGACCATGCCCGCCCCGATGACAACCACATCTGGAGATCCCTCCGCACCACCCATGCCAGTACTATGTCACATAGCACTGTGGTCCACCATGGTCCGCCGACCGGCTTGTCACATTGCTCCGACGCGCAGACCGGAAACCGGGCCTGCCCGGCCTTGGCCCCGCGGCGCGGGCAGGTCGGCAGGTCGGCAGCACGTCGTACTCGATGGCGCGCAGCGCGCTCACGAGGTCCGCGACGACCTCACCCTCGAGCAGGGTCCCGGCCGGGGACCCGCCGTCGCCGAGATGGAGTTCTTCGGCCGGCGCTGGATTCAGGTGGCGCTGGATTGGGGTGGCGCTGGATTGGGGTGGCGCTGGATTGGGGTGGCGCAGGATTGGGGTGGCGCAGGATTCGGGTGGCGCAGGATTCGGGTGGCGCAGGATTCGGGTGGCGCTGAATGGGCCACGTAGGTGTCCGGATGTCGTTCTGACCACTCATGGCCCTTGGCCTGGGGCTCCCGCTACCGGAGACTGAACCGATGACACAGCGTGTGGATCTCGCGACCGTGATGGACCGACTGGCGATCGATGAGGTGATCACCGGCTACGCCGTGGCCATGGACGACGCCGACTGGCCCGGGTTCCGTTCCCTGTTCACCCCGGACGGCCGCGCCGACTACACCGCGGCGGGCGGTATCGAGGGGCCCGCCACCGAGATCGCCGACTGGCTGGCCGGCACGCTGCGGCCCTTCACCGTGCGTCAGCATCTGATCGTCAACCGGCGGCTGCGCATCCAGGACCTCGGAGGCTATCCGGGAGACCGCGCCGAGCTGCGGGCCGACTATCTCAGCCCGCTGCGGCACGAGTCGGGCGAGGATCTGATGAGCGGCGGCGGGTTCACGTTCGAGCTGCTGCGCGGTGAGGAGGGCTGGCAGCTGCGCACCGTGATCGTCCAGGAGAAGTGGCGGCGCGCCTCCGTTCCGGCCAGCGCCCGCTGACCTGCGGGAGACGCGCCGGACGCGCCTGCACCGTATCCGCTTCGTCTCCCCCGATCAGGGGAAGGTGCTACTACACGGATGCGAGTTCGGACTTACTCGTCCAGGAGGCGCGGTATGCGAACGGCATCGCCCTGGTGGCGCGGCGCGTCGGCAGTGGCCGCCGGTGCGCTCCCCGCCCTCGCCTTTCCTTCACCGTCCCTCTGGTGGCTGGCGTATGCCGCGCTGGTGCCCTGGATGCTGCTCATACGGTCCGAGCCCACGGGCCGCCGCGCGGCGCTGGACGGCTGGCTGGGCGGTATCGGATTCGTCATCGCCGTGCACCACTGGCTGATACCGAGCCTGCATGTGTTCATCGTGGTGCTGGCGGCGCTGCTGGGGCTGCTGTGGGCGCTGTGGGGGTGGCTGGTCCACGCCGTGCTCGGCGGGGCGCCGTCCGCGGGCCGCGCCGCCGTCGCGCTCGCCGTGCTCCCCTCGGGCTGGCTGATGATCGAACTCGTCAGGTCCTGGGAGGGACTTGGCGGGCCCTGGGGCCTGCTCGGCGCCAGCCAGTGGGAGGTCTCCCCCGCACTGCGGCTCGCCTCGGTGGGCGGGGTGTGGCTGGTGAGTCTGCTGGTGGTCGCGGTGAACACCGCGCTGACCCTGCTCATCTCGGTGCCCCGGGCGCGCGGCGCGGCGGCCGCCGGCCTCGTGACATGCGCCGTCACCGTGGGATCGGTGATGTGGTGGCCCCCGGAACCCGAGCGGTCGGGCCTGGCGCGGATCGCCGTCGTCCAGCCGGGTGTGGTCGCCGGTGCGGGCTCCGTGGAACACCGCTTCGCGCGCGGTGAGGAACTGACCCGCACGCTGACCGGACAGGATCTCGATCTGGTGGTGTGGGGAGAGAGCAGCGTCGGCTCCGATCTCGCGGCACGGCCCGATCTGGCGGCACGGATCGCCGTCCTGTCCCGCACGGTCGACGCCGGGATCCTGGTCAATGTCGACGCGCGCAGTACGGACCCGTCGGGCCGGGCGGGGATATACAAGCGCGGTGTCCTGGTGGGGCCGAACGGTCCGACGGGCGATGTCTACGACAAGATGCGGCTGGTGCCCTTCGGCGAGTACATCCCGGCCCGTGCCGTGCTCGGCTGGGTGACCTCGGTGGGCAAAGCGGCCGGTGAGGACCGTATTCGCGGCACCCAACAGTCGGTGATGGTGCTGCCGGGCGAGGGCAGGGGCGGACTCCGTTTCGGTCCGCTGATCTGCTTCGAGTCGTCGTTCCCCGATATGAGCAGGCGGTTGGTCAGGGACGGCGCGCAGGTGCTGGTGGCGCAGTCCTCGACCTCGTCGTTCCAGGGCAGTTGGGCGCCGGAGCAGCATGCCTCTCTGGCGGCACTACGGGCGGCCGAGACCGGCAGGGCGATGGTGCACGCGACGCTCACGGGCGTCAGCGCGGTGTTCGGCCCCAACGGCGAACAGGTCTCCGACGAGATCGGTACGGACCGTTCGGCCGCCGCCGTCTTCGATGTCCCGCTGGCCCGGGGCACGACCCTCTACGCGCGGTTCGGCGACTGGGCTGTCCATGGCGCGCTGGCCGTACTGGCGATGTTCTTCGCGGTGGAGGGCGGCGCGCGCTCGCTCAGGCGGCGGACTGGTCCAGCGCCTCACGTACCACCCGCTCGCACAGCTCGTGAGTCAGCAGCGCGTCCCTGGCGCTGAGCGTGTTCCCGGCCCGTACAGCGTCGAGGAACGCCAGGACGCACTGTTCGATACCGCGCTGGCGGGCCACCGGAACCCAGTCGCCGCGCCGCCGGACGCTCGGCTGCCCCTTGTGGTCGATGACCGTCGCGAGATCGTGGACAGCGCGCTTGGTGTCCTGTCCCGACACTTCGAGGATCTCCTCGGTCGAGCCGCTCAGCCGGTTCATCACGCCGATGGCGGTGAAGCCGTCGCCGGAGAGCTGGAGCACGACGTGGTGCAGCAGTCCCTCCCGGACCCGCGCCCGTACATCGGTGTGTTCGACCGGTCCCGGGAGCAGGAAGCGCAGCGTGTCCACGACATGGATGAAGTCGTCGAGGACGAAGGTGCGCGGGTCCTCGGGGAGACCCACCCGGTTCTTCTGGAGGAGGATCAGCTCGCGCGGGTGCTCCAGACACTGCGCGTACCCGGGCGCGAAGCGGCGGTTGAAGCCGACGGAGAGGCTGACGCCCCGCTCCTCCGCGAGGCGCACCACCCGCTCCGAGTCGGCGAGGTCGTACGCGATCGGCTTGTCGACATAGGTCGGTACGCCCGCCTCCAGGAGCCGGGTGACGATCTCGGCGTGTACGGCGGTCGGGGCGTGCACGAACGCGGCGTCGAGGCCCTGGGCGAGCAGCGAGTCGAGATCGGCGTGGCACCGCGCCGCCGGGATGTGATGGACCTCGGCGGTACGCGTCAAGGTGGCGGGGGTACGGGTCTGCAGATGCAGCTCGACCCCGGGAAGAGTGGTGAGCACCGGCAGATACGCCTTCTGCGCGATGTCGCCGAGCCCGACGCAGCCGACCTTCACAAGGGCCTCCCCAGCCTGTCCTCACACGTCGTCGACATGCGGGTTCGCGTGTCTGTCCGCACTACTGACGCGGTGTCCCGGAAGCATACGTGTGCCCAGGAGGCCGCCAGTCCGCGATCCCGGCGAAGCCGCGAAGGATGAGTCCGGGCCCGAAACGGGAGACGGCGACGATCAGCGCGTCCCGTACGGCGACGGCGGCCGGATTGCCAACGGCCGTCATCCGGCCCGTTCCGGTGGCCTGGCGGACGATCGCGGTGGTACGCGGCAGCCGGTCGGCGGAGTAGGAGGCGAGTCCGGCGGCGAGCCCCGCGGCGGATTCGGCGGCCGTCCCGAAGGCGCCGGCCGGTCCGACATGGTGCGCGAGGACGATGGCGTCCTCGATGGCCTGGTTGCCGCCCTGGCCGAGTGTGGGCCGCATCGCGTGCGCGGCGTCACCGAGCAGGGCGACCCGGCCGCGGTGGTACGCGGGCAGCGGTACGGCCATCTCGTGGACGTCGTTCCGCAGCACCTGGGCAGGGTCGGCGGCCTCGATGATCCCCGGCACCGGGTCGTGCCAGTCGCCGAAGAGCCGGCGCAGCTCCGCCCGCTCGTCGTCGGGTGCGTGAGCGCCTTCGGGCGCGGTGGCCATGGCGTACGCGTAGACACGGCCGTCCTTGAGCGGCTGGGTGCCCCACAACCGTCCCCGGCCCCAGGTCTCGTGCGGCGCGAACGGCCGCCCGGGGGCCGGGACGATCACGCGCCAGGTGGTCGATCCGGTGTAGCGCGGGCCGGGATGGTCCGGGAACAGCTTCTCGCGTGCGGCGGAGCGGATGCCGTCGGCGGCCACAACGAGTTCGGCCTCCAGCTCACCGTCCGGCGTGCTGACGACGGCCGGCCGCACTTCATCGCCCGCGTCGGCGAGCCCGGCGGCCGTGCCGGTGCGCACCACGCCTTCGGGCAGGGCGGAGGTCAGGAGGGAGACGAGAGTGGCGCGATGGACCAGGACGAGGGGGCCGCCGAAGCGGTCGGCCGTCGCCTTGCCGCTCATACGGGAGAGCCAGCGACCGCCGGGGGCGCGCAGTCCGCCGTCGCCCTGCCAGGCGGAGAGGGCGCGGACCTGGTCACCGAGCCCGATGACATCGAGCGCGCGCTGCGCGTTGGGAGCGAGGCCGAGGCCGGCGCCGACCGGGGTGAGCTCCGGCGCGCGTTCCAGCACGGTGACCGCCCACCCCCGTTGGCGCAGGGCCACGGCCGCGGTCAGTCCGCCGATGCCACCGCCGATGACGAGGGCGCGGGGTTGGTCCATGACGTCTCACTCTCCTCGGATCGCTTCTCACACCGAAGCCGGAACTACAGCTGTAGTGACCTCGCCACCGTACTACAGCTGTAGTGAGCGGGATAGATTGGCTCCATGGCCGCACGCTCCACCGGGTCCTCCCGCGCCGAACTGATCGCCGACACCGCCCTCGCCCTGCTCGCCGAACGCGGCATGCGCGGGCTGACCCACCGGGCGGTGGACGAGCTGGCCGGGCTCCCCCAGGGCTCCACCTCCAACCACGCGCGCACCCGGCAGGCGTTGCTGGAGGCGGCGGTACGGCGGCAGGCGGAGCGCGAGGCGCGGGTGCTCACCCCGGACGAGATGCCGGTCGGCACGGGCGGCCGGGGCGAACCCGCCGACGCGCTGGCACTCGCGCTGCACCGCTATCTGACCGGCCACCCCGAACTGCTCGTCTCCCGTTACGAACTGGCGCTTGAGGCCACCCGCCGACCGGAGCTACGGGCCTACTACGACGCGGCGGGTCGGCGCTTCCGCGAGCCACTGGTCGCGATGATGACGGCGGCGGGCTCCGCCGAGCCCGAGCGGCACGCGCTCTCGCTGGTGGCCTGGTGCGAGGGGCTGATGTTCTCGTGCGCGGCGGGCTCGTACCACGACTCCGTACCCTCCCTGGAGGCGCTGCGCCTCGGATTCGCCGAGCTGCTGCGCGGAATGCTCGGGACCCCGGACGGCGCCCCGGCCGTGTCGGAGAAGTAGCGCCGTCCGCCCCGGGCAATAAGCCCTCGCCACATCGGCGGCTCATCCATGAGGATGTCCGCCATGACACTCACCGAGGTGACACCCGAACGCACCGAGCCCTCCACCCTCGCCGGCGAACGCGAGATGCTGGAGGGCTGGCTCGACTACCACCGCGAGACCTTGGCCCTGAAATGCTCCGGCCTGGACGAGAAACAGCTCAGAGAGGCATCCGTGCCACCCTCCGGTCTGACCCTGCTCGGTCTGGTACGGCACATGGCCGAGGTGGAGAGCAGTTGGTTCCGTAACCGGCTGGCCGGCGAGGGGGCCGCGCCGCTCTACTACACCGACGCCGACCCGGACGGCGACTTCCACCCCGGCGAGGCCGACACCTGGGAGGAGGCGTACACCACCTGGCGCGCCCAGATCGCCCGCGCCCGTGAACTGGCCGCGCCGCGCTCGCTCGACGATCTCGGCGTCGGACCGCGCAGCCGCGACACCGGCGACCCGTTCACCCTCCGCTGGATCTACACCCACATGATCGAGGAGTACGCCCGGCACAACGGCCATGCCGATCTCCTCCGCGAGCGGATCGACGGCGCGACGGGCGACTGACCTCGACGGACCGGCTGACCGACCACCCGGCCGGTCGGCCGACCGGCCGATCCGAGCGAGCGCGCGGCGAGCCGGCCCGGCGTCACCCGTCCGGGCCAATCCGCGCGCTTCCGCTCCCCAACATCGCCCCCAACCAGCAGAGTTGCCCGGGTGCACCGAACCAACCGAACGAGAAGCGCGGCGATGATCCTGATGGGGATGGCGGTCACCGCCGTCTCCGGATGTGTGGCCGTGGAGTCGCACCCCTCGCCCGGTCCCGCGCCACACCCGGGAACGAGCAGCGGCATCGAGGGCCCGGGAGCGCCTGAGCCACTGATCATCGAGGCCCCCGCCAAGGAAGCACTGGAGGCGGCCGTCCCCCCGCCGGCCCCGGAAGCGGCTCCACGCTCCTCCGCCGAAGCCCGCCCGCCGGCCCAGGACCGGCCGGCGGGCCCGGACCGGACGAGCGGCTCCGAGCGGCCTCCGGCCACGTCCCGGCCGGAGCGGCGGCCCCAGGACCACCCCCAGGGACAGCGCCATTCCGCGCCGCCGTCCGCACCGGCCGTCGTCGATGTCTGCGCCCTCGGTGAGAGGTACGGCAAGTGGCCGGAGGACAGCCCTCAGGCCCGTATCTGCCATGAGACCTACGGCGATTGACGGCCCCCCAGCCTCAGCCTCCTCAACCTCAGCCCCTCAATCCCAACCCCGCCCACACACACCCGCTGTCACCGCTCCCGCAGCAGCCGCTCCAGCCGGTCGATCCCCGCCCGGACCCCGTTCACATCTCCCCCGTCCCCCAGGGCGTCCGCCGCGTCACGCGCCCGGTCCAGATGGAGCCGGGCCGCCTCCGGCCTCTGGAGTTTCAGATAGTCGGCGGCGAGATTGAGATGGAGCGACGGATAGAAGGCCCGTACGACCGAAGAGGTCCCGGGCACGCTCTCCCGGGCCTCCGCCAACCGGTCGCCGCCCGCCCCGCCATCGTCCCCCCGGTCGTCGTCCCCCCGGACCTCGGCCGCCCCGCCATCGGCCGCCGACTCCCCCAGCCCGTCCGCGGCCGTCAGCGCCCGCAGATCCCAGGCCAGTTCATCGCCCGGGTCGTCCTGCGTATCCGCCAAATAGTGCGCGAGGGCGCAGCGGTGAAACGCGTCCCCCGCCTCCCCCAGCTCCGTCCAGAGCTCACCGAACCGGTTGCGCGCCTCCTCGCGGTCGCCGCCGTGGAGAAGCATGACCGCCTGCCCGATCCTGGTGATGAAGGCGTCCTCCGACGCCTCCTGCCGCTCCCTCACCACCGCCGCCTCCGCATACCGTCCACGTGCCGTCCACACGCCGTCCAGTCCATCCGACGAACACGACGCTATCCGGCATGACGGACAATGACACCTTCAGGCTCGGGCGGACAGCCCGAGCCTGTCGGCCGGTCCGGCGGATCAGCCAAGGTCGCCGAGGTTGGGGATGCGCCAGTCGATGGGCTCGTGCCCCTGCGCGGCGACGGCCTCATCGATCTGTGTGAACGGTCGCGACCCGAAGAACTTCTTCGCGGACAGCGGCGAGGGGTGCGCGCCCTTCACCACCACATGCCGCTCCGTGTCGATCAGCGGCAGCTTCTTCTGCGCGTAGGCGCCCCACAGGACGAAGACCGCCGGGTCGGGCCGCTCGGCCACGGCGCGGATCACCGCGTCCGTCACCTTTTCCCAGCCCTTGCCCTTGTGGGAGTTGGCCTCACCCGCGCGGACCGTCAGCACCGCGTTGAGCAGCAGCACACCCTGCTCGGCCCACGGCATCAGATAGCCGTTGTCCGGCACCGGGTGCCCCAGCTCCTCCTTCATCTCCTTGTAGATGTTCCGCAGGGAGGGAGGGGTCCTGACACCGGGCCGCACCGAAAAGCACAGGCCGTGTCCCTGCCCTTCGCCGTGGTAGGGATCCTGGCCCAGGATCAGGACCTTCACCTTGTCGTACGGAGTGGCGTCGAGCGCCGCGAAGACCTCCTCGCGCGGCGGATAGACCGGCCCCTTCGCCCGCTCCTCCTCGACGAACTCGGTCAGCTCCTTGAAGTAGGGCTTCTGCAGCTCATCGCCGAGGACGCCGCGCCAGGACTCGGGCAGCATGTCGGTGTCGGTCACGTCAACAACCTCCGGTAAGCGATCACTTGTGCACCACTGAACCTACCGGGGACCACTGACAACGGCCTCCGGCGGCTGGTGACAAGGCCGCTACCAGCTGGCTTTCCGGTTCAGCTCCCACATCTGCATGACCGTCTGCGGATCGAGGGCCCGCTCGCCGCCGCCGATGTCGTCGGTCGACGCCACATACAGCTTGCCCTGCCACAGCGGGAGGAGACGTACGTCATCGACGAAGATCTCCTGGGCCCGCTCGAACTCCGCGTTCACCGCCGCGCGGTCGCTCACCCGCCGGGACCGGGGCAGCAGCTTCTGGGTGATCTCCGGGCTCTCGTACGGCGTGCTCAGCGCGTTGTTCGTGCCGACGAAAGGCGCGATGAAGTTGTCCGGATCCGGGAAGTCGGGGAACCAGCCGCGGCCGAAGACGGGATACTCCCCCTTCTGGTAGCCCGCCTGGAACTGCTTCCACGGCTTGCTCCGGAGGGTGATCCTGAACAGTCCCGACGCTTCGAGCTGGCGCTCCAGCTCGCTGAACTCCGCGGCCGTCCCCGACCCGTAGCGGTCCGTGGTGTACCAGAGGGTGAGAGGCACCGGCCCGCTGATGCCCGCGCCGTCGAGGATCGCCTTCGCCTCGTTCACATCGGGGTCGCCGTACCGGTCGAAGAAGCTGGTGGTGTGCGCGAAGATCCCCTTGGGAACCATCGAGTACAGCGGCTCGGCCGTGCCCTGGTAGACCTTGGCCACCAGCGCGTCGCGGTCCACGATCTGGGCCACCGCCCGGCGTACCGCGAGCTTGCCGGCCGCCGGATCCGCGGGGTTGAACACCAGATAGCGGATGTCGGCGCCGACGGTCTCGACCAGTTGGAGATCCTTGTTCTGCGGTCCCTTGTGTTCGAGTTCGACGACCTGCTCCGAGGTGAGACCCCGGTAGATGGCGTCGATCTCCTTCTTCTGCAGGGCGCGGAAGACCGTGTCGGAGTCCTTGAAGTACTGGATCGTGACGGCGTCGTTCCGGTGCTCGGCGAATCCGCGGTAGTTCTTGTTCCGGGTCAGCTCCGCCCTGTCCCCGCTGGTGTACGAGGCGAGTTCGTACGGCCCCGAGCCGGTGATCCCGCCGTCCCGCCGCAGCCTGTCCCGCGGATACTCGGCCGGCGCGACAAGGGACATGGCGGGCGTGGCGAGGATGAACGGGAAGGTCGCGTCCGGCCTCCGCAGCCGGAAGACGACGGTGTCGTCCCCGCGTGTCTCCACCGTGCGGAGGGATTCCAGCAGACCGGCGGGGCCACCCGGCGCGTTGATGTTCCGGATCCGGTCGAAGGAGTGCTTGACGGCCGCCGCGTCGAGCGGATCGCCGCCGGAGAACTTCAGCCCGTCGCGCAGCACGCACTGGTAGACCTGGTTGGCGGCGTCGGTGAACCGGCATGTCCGCGCGGCATCGGGCCGCGGGTACGAACTGCCGGTCGGAAAGCTCACCAAGGTCTGGAAGACATTGCGGAACATCTCCCAGGAGTTGTCCCAGGACGCCGCCGGATCGAGGGTGCTCGGTTCGCTCGTCGTGCCGACGGTTATCCTCTGACCGGCCTCCGTGTCATCGTCCGAGAACAGGCCGCATCCCGCGAGCAGAGACATGGCCGCCAGGGCCCCGGCGGCCCGCCGAATTGTCCGGTTGAACACGTTCACGCTCCTTGTTCAGCCATGGATCGGCAGACCATACCGCAGCGCCCACCGGATCAATACGCTGATCCGGTGGGGCTTTTGGGGAGTTTGACGGCGGGAATCGTCACCCCACCCCGGCGTTGAGGAAGATGCCCCCGTCGACGACCAGCGTCTGTCCGGTGATCCAGTCGGACTGGTCGGAGGTGAGGAACGCGGCGGCGCCGCCGATGTCCTCGGGCACCCCGAGCCGTCCCATCGGGTAGGCGGCCGCGGCCTCCGCCTCCCTGCCCTCGTAGAGCGCCTGCGCGAACCTGGTCTTGACCACGGCGGGCGCGATGGCGTTGACCCGTACCGCCGGCGCGAACTCGTGCGCCAGCTGAAGGGTCAGATTGACCATCGCCGCCTTGCTCATGCCGTACGCGCCGATGAAGGGGGACGCCGAGATCCCGGCGACCGACGCGATGTTCACGATCGCGCCGCCGTTCTCCCTCTGCCAGGCCCGCCAGGTCCGCTGGGCGAAGCCGAGCGCCGAGATGACGTTGGTCTCGTACACCTTGCGGGCCACGTTCAGGTCCAGCTCGGCGATCGGGCCGAAGACCGGGTTCGTGCCCGCGTTGTTGACCAGGAAGTCGACCCGGCCGAACTCCTCCATGACTCGGGCGACGGCCGTCGCCTGGTGCTGCTCGTCGTGCGCCTTGCCCGCCACCGCGATCACCCGGTCGGAACCGAGCCTCCGCACGGCCTCCTTGAGCGCGTCCTCGCCCCGGCCGGTGATGCACACCCGGTCGCCGCGGGCGACGAACGCCTCGGCCACTCCGTATCCGATGCCCCGGCTCGCGCCCGTGATCAGGGCGACCTTCCCGCTGTCCGGCACCTGCCGCTCGGACTCCGGCTGTCCTGTCCGCTCCGTCATGTCCATTACCCCCGGCCTCAGTTGAGCGGTCCGCCGGCGACGTACATGACCTGGCCGGAGACGAAACCGGCCTCCTCGCCCGCGAAGAAGGCGATGGCGTTGGCGATGTCCTCCGGCCTGCCGACGCGCTGCACCGGGATCTGGCTCGCCGCCGCGGCCTGGAACTCCTCGAAGCCCATGCCGATACGGGCGGCGGTCTGGGCGGTCATCTCGGTGACGACGAAGCCGGGCGCCACCGCGTTGGCGGTGATGCCGAACTTGCCGAGTTCCTTGGCGAGGGTCTTGGTGAAGCCCTGGAGACCGGCCTTGACCGCCGCGTAGTTGGCCTGGCCCCGGTTGCCGAGCGCGGAGCTGGAGGAGAGGCTGACGATACGGCCGAACTGGGCGTCCACCATGTACTTCTGGCACGCCTTGGCCATCAGGAAGGCACCCTTGAGGTGCACGTTCACCACGGTGTCCCAGTCGGACTCGCTCATCTTGAAGAGCAGATTGTCCCGCAGCACACCCGCGTTGTTGACCAGGATCGTCGGCGCCCCCAGCTCGGCCGCGACCCGCGCGACGGCGGTCTCCACCCGCGCGCTGTCGGAGACATCGCAAGCGACGGCGAGCGCCCTGCCGCCGGCCGCGGTGATCCTCTCGACGGTGTCCTCGCACGCCGCCTCGTCGAGGTCGAGTACGGCGACGGCGCGGCCCTCCGCCGCCAGCCGTACCGCGGTGGCGGCGCCAATGCCGCGCGCCGCCCCGGTCACGACGGCTACGCGCTGCTCGGTGGTGGACATCCCTGTTCTCCTCGTCCTAGGCTCCCGCGGCTCCCGATCACAAGGACCGCTGAGCAACCGCTTAGTAGGTCCAGCAGACAGACGCTAGAAGCCACGGCACGCGGTGTCAACGGCCGACCGCGCCGATGCCGCGATCCGGCGCCGACATCACACCACTGGCATCACACCACTGGCATCACACCACTGGCATCACCTCGCCCGCGTCACCTCGCCGCGTCACCTCGGGCTCGTGTGAGCGGCCCGTCAGCGCACCAGCAGGTCGAGCAGCCGCTGGGCCTCCGCCCCCGGGTCGTCCGTCAGTCCGGTGTGCACGGGACCGGGCTGTACGACGGTCGAGCGCGGCGCGATCAGCCACCGGAACCGCCTGCCCGCGTCGTCGTCCGCCGCCTGCCCGGCCGCGTCGCCGCCACGGCAGACGCTCTCGACCGCACGCAGCGCCGCCAGTACCCCTACGACATCCGCTTCCGGGTCGAGGATCCTCAGCTTGGCCTCGTCCAGATGAGTCCTGGCCGAAACGTAGGACCGGGCGCGGCAGTAGACCAGTACGCCCGCGTTGAAACACTCGCCGCGCTCGACGCGCGGCACGACCCGCAGCAGCGCGTACTCGTAGACGTCCTTCGTACTCACCGGCCGCCGCCCCCAGCGCTCTGCTCGTCAGCCGTCCGGCGCGTGGTCCGCGCTCCGGGCGACAGCCGGCCGGCCAGCCAACCGGGCGCCCGCGACGGGCTGTTCGTGGTGGGCGCGTCGAGGGTGAGGCGCTCGTGGATCGTGCCGGCCCGCGCGAGCAGCGGCTCCACATACGCGCGGCGCAGTTCGTCGGTGGAGTCGAAGCCGGGCTCGTCGACCAGCCACTCGTCCGGTACGTCGGCGGTGACCTCCGTCAACAACTCCTCGGTGACCAGCGGCGCCAGCTCGGCGGCGGCCGACGCGATGTCGGGACCGAAGGAGGCGAGTACGTGGTCGGAGGCGTTGTACGGCTTCGCCGCGGAAGCCCGCGCACCGGGCCAGTTGTGGTGCCAGATCATGGTCGCGCCATGGTCGATGAGCCACAGGTCACCGTGCCAGACAAGCATGTTGGGGTTGCGCCAGGAGCGGTCGACATTGTTGATCACCGCGTCGAACCAGACGATCCGCCCGGCCTCCTCCGGCCCCACTTGGTAGGCCAGCGGGTCGAATCCGATCGATCCCGGCAGATAGTCCATGCCGAGGTTCAGCCCACCGCTCGCCTTCAGCAACTCCTGTACTTCCTGGTCCGGCTCGGAGAGTCCGATGACGGGGTCGAGTTGCATACGCACCAGTTCGGGGATTCTCAACCCCAGCCTGCGGGCCAGCTGCCCGCAGATCACCTCCGCGACCAGGGTCTTGCGGCCCTGTCCCGCGCCGGTGAATTTCATGACGTACGTACCGAGATCGTCGGCCTCGACGATCCCCGGAAGCGAGCCGCCCTCACGCAAGGGCGTGACATAGCGGGTCGCGGTGACTTCGGTGAGCATTTCCCCAGGCTATACGGCTCAGGCACCTTGTGATCCACGGGATGCCACACAAAGTCCGCAGGCCGGGAAATCGCCACGATCACGTCTGGGGAGAATCTGGGGAGTTTCGGCCGACGGCCCGCTCCCCCGGTGCGCCGAGCAAGCCGTCGATGGCTGCTCGGCCCTTGTTCCCGGCCTCCGGCATGAAGTGCGCATAGTAATCAAGCGTAATGGTCGGCGACGCGTGCCCCATCCACCGTGCCACGGTGACCACAGACTCACCGGCCTCCAGCATGATGGAGGCGTAGGTATGCCGCAGCACGTGGAACCCGTCCTTGGGCGCCGCCGCCCACTGCCATGGCTTCGCCCCCTCTCGGCGCGGCGGAATGATGCCGGTCTTAGCCAGCGCAGGCTTCCACGTGTACGTGTTCAAAGTGTTCACCGCCACGGCATTGTGGAAGCGCGTCGTGAGCAGCAGGGGGAACCGCTTCGTCGGCACGTCAGGCCCGGGCCTGCCCCATGGGAGTTCCACTTCGACAGAGGGATACTCAGCAATGTGCCGCTTCAGCGCTTCAGCAACCGAGGTCGGCATGTCCGCGATGCGCGACATCCTTGACTTCGGGAGCGCGTAGTACGGCTTTCCGTCGATGGTCTGCACCTGCCTGCGCACGTGGAGGACACCGCGTGCGTAATCGATGTCCTCCGGGCTCAACCCGAAAACCTCACCCTGGCGAAGTCCGCACCCCAGCCCCAGGACCACAGCTATACGGTGCCGGGGGCTGATGACATCACGAACCTGGAGCGCGGTCTCCAAGGGCCACGCCTCTCGCCGTGGCCTGCCCGCCTTGGGCCACCTCACGGATTTGGCCCGCATGGGATTCCTGGCAAGTCGCTTGTCATCCACGGCTGTCTCCAAAATCCCGGACAGCTCCGAGAGGATTCCGCGTAGGTAGTCGACGGAGGAGACAGTGCTCTCCAACTTCGCGATGTAAGTCCGCAACTCGGCCGCCGTGACCTGACTCAGTGGGAGGCTACCCAAATGAGGGATGATATGAAGACGGACCCGCCGTTCGTGACCTTCCAGGGTCTTCGGGGCCCCGTGCTTACCCGGCATCCAGTAAGTGGCGATGTAGTCGGCCAACGTGATAGTGCCGTCGCGCGGGTCAACGAACTCGCCACGTTCTTCGTCCGTGGCGGACCGCCGAAGCCACGCCTTGGCGTCCTCAAGCGTATCGAACGAACGGTCACGGACTCCGGGTATTCCAGAGACCCGGTACCGCTTCCCCTTCCCGAAGCGAGCAGTCCTCTCCTTCTTCCCGGTGGCCGGGTCCTTCTTCTTCTTGATCCAGCGGTCTTCAATGTAACCGGCCATCAGTTGCTCTCCCAAGTCGGGGGTACTACTTCAAAATGACGTGTTAGAGGTCGAGAGCGGCGCCGGAGCGGCCCTCATAGGGCGCATTAAGCGGGTTCAGGGCAGTGTTGGAGCGCGAATCAAGCCGCTCCTGTTCACGAACCCACGCGTCGAGCGCCTCCAGCCGGTACGTGACACGGCCGCGTTCTCCCATCCGAAAGCTCGGTGGCCCCTGTCAACGGTGTCGCCAGACATAGAGCGTGCGTGACGAGATACCGAGGTACTCGGCGGTTTCCTGTACGTTCAGAAAGGCCCTGGTGACTGCTCCGGATCGGGTGGAATGAGCGTTGGAACTTGCGGTTCGAGAAGAGGGCATGACGAAGATCCTCAAGAGACGCTGCGAAGGCCGCTGCGGTAAACGTGGCTCGGACATGCGTGGCGGATACGTGGTGTCCGCAGGCTCCACCGCCAAGCACAGCCGAACGCGAACTCCTCAATGGTCGCGACGATCGCCGGTTTGGCTAACCGGCGATCGTGGTCTACATCGCGCGCCGCATTAGCCTCGATCGTTCATGAGTCCTCGTCGCTTCGCTGACGGGGACTCTGTGCTTGCTTGGTGCGGAATCCCGTGGGCTGGGGCAGGTTGGCGGCCCGACTGTCGCGTCGGGTGGGCGCCGGGGTTCCACGGCTCCGGGATGTTGCTGTGGCTCGTCGGGATGGTCGGAGTTGCTGGTCAGGATCAAGTCCGACCGCCAGCGCACAGGCCCCGGCCCCGACGCTCTGTCCTACGTCGAGTAGAACCGAAAGGGCGTCCGTCAGCCGTGGGAGTCCTCTGGGACTTTTCTGGGACTTCCAACCCCATCAACCGGCATGAGCGTGAAACAACCGAAAGACCATTTGCGCAGGTCAGCGAGCAAGGACCCCTCATCGTGGCAGGTCACAGCGCTGGCTGGCCTCTTCCGCGACAACTGACCATCGGGGCCCAGCGGCTCCTCGCAGAGCGTCGCCACCCTCGACGCCCCATTGATGTACGCCACCCTGACAGGCCCTGACCTGTCCAATCGGGCTCCTGTTACCCCATCAGAACGAGCGTCAAATGAGCGTCACGAGCGTCATTTCAGCGTCAAGATATCGCCCGTAACGCCCACATCACACATAATGCGCACACGCAAAATCGCAGGTCAGGAGCCCTTTGCACCGATTCAAGGATCGCAACGGACTCCACATGGTGCGTCATCGGAAACATGTGCCAGTCGGAGAAGGCGGCATAACTGCAGCTCAGACGTGCTTTGCGGGTGATCGGGACGGCTCCGATGTGATCGGAGCGTCAAACGAGCGTCACGGCCGAGGTTTGCCACCCCCGCTCGACAGATGCTTGCGGCAGACCCGCACACCGTTGGAGGCCGGCGCCCGGTAGTGTCAGGCACCGAGGTGACGTGAGCCTGATCTGCGGCTTTCGCATCGACCGCGACGAGTTCCGGAGCGAGGTCCGCCGTGCGGGTGGGTCTGCGGGTGCCTCCGGTTCTGAAGTTTTCGGCGCCCGTTACCGCTCCGACGTCAGGGGGCAGGTGCCGCATAGCGCGGCACCTGCCCCCTGACGTTGCTGTCAGCTACTGCGTCAAAAATGTCCCATGGCCCAGCCGGAAGCGGAGTTTTTATCCACTGGATTGCGGTCAAGCGACTGGCCATCCTACAGGCTCAGGAGACATCAGAGAATTCGATGAAATAATCGATTACCCTCTCCAGTGAACCTGGATCACATGCCGCAACAAACTTGATTCCGTCACTTTTTACCGACATCCAAGACCCATCAACGGATTGATCTTCCCTATCGCAAGTCCGACCATACAGCGAAGTTCGGACCAGGTCGACGGTGAGGATCCAGCCAGGGTTATCAATTGTTTCGATTCGAATACCGTATGAGTGCTCCCAGTCCCCATCACAGGCGGATGCATACCACTTCTGGAGAAACTTCAGGGCCGAAATCATGGGTTCCTTCTAGGGATCTCCCAGGGTTCCGCAGGCACTGCTGATCCGTCCGGAAGGTTTACGTGCGGCGTCGGGACACGAGTCTTGGTCTTCTTGTCGTAGTGAGGTTTACCCTTCACGTCGACTCGCTTCGTCGGGACCCATGGCCTCGGATCCCGGGGGTCTGAAGGTCGGTCATAGGATTCATAATGGTCGATCTCGCCGGTCGTTCCGTCCCGACGGAATGTCGTATGAGGTCCTTCCGCGTCTGGGTGCGGACAAAGATTTCCAGCGCGAGAGTTATGAACGAGCACTGGCGTCTCGCCCGCCAGTACATAGTACGTGTGGAGGTCGTCGACCGTGAGGTTGTAGACCGTCGTTTGTTTTGCGTGGTGGGTGACGGCTGCGATCTGGATCCAGGTGCCGTTGCTGGTCTGGAGCCATTGGCCGGTGGTGAGTTCGTCGGCTTCGATCCAGCGGCCGAGAGCAGGAACCCAGAAGGGGTGGCCATCTGTCGCGGTGAGGGTGCTGCTGGTCTTGCCGCCCGTCAGGGCGATGTCGACCATTTGTTTGTCGCCCGTGCCCTTGATCAGGGCCGTGACCGGGCGGGGGCCCGACTCGCCTGTCTCCGGGTCCGTGGCGAGGACCTGGTCGCCTACCTGAATGTCTTTGATCGGTTTGCGGGTACCGTCCGCGAGGAGGACTGGGGTGTCCGCCGTGAAGCTGTTGGGGATCGGGATTTTGCAGCTCTTGGCCGGGGCCGCCCACTTGATCTTGCCGATCATACCGCCCGCGCAGCCCAGCGCCGCCGACGTACCCACCTGGCCCCAGTCGACCTTCCGGCCCGAGAGACGCTGGCCCAGCCAGTCAAGGCCCGCCTCGCTCAGGCCGCCGATCACACAGCCGGCCAGCATCGGGCTGTTGCCCGTGGGGTCCGTGTAGGTTGTCGGCGAACTCAGCGCGTACTGGTAGAGGTTCGTGCCCGCCGTGTAGCCGATCGGATCCTGCGAGATGAAACGCCCCGACTCCGGATCGTAGTATCGGTTGCGGTAGTACAGCAGGCCCGTGCCGTCCGACTCACGGCCCGTGAAAGTGTACGGGTTCGTCGATGCCGCCCCCGAAGCGGTCGGCTGGCCGTACGGGTCGTACGTGTAGCTCGTCGCGACCGTGCCGTCCACGTTCGCCAGGCCCACCACCGAACCCAGCGCGTCGGTCAGGTAGACCTGCGTCGCACCGTTCTCCGTACGGGTCAGGTACTGGTCCAGGCCCGATGTGGCAACCGTCGCCTTCGCGGCGCCGGCACCATCCTGTTCCACCAGCGGGTTCGAGCCGTCGGTGAGGTACTTCTGGGTTGTGTCACTCAGCTTCTTGGAGCTTCGCGTGCCCAGGGGGTCGTACGTGAACAGGCCCGAGGGACCCTCGCCGACCGAGTCCAGGCCCGACAGTTGGCCCCTCGCGTTCCAGTCGTACGTCCGTTTGCCGTCGGATTTGAGTTGCCCGTCCGCGTCGTACGTGAACGAACGGCCGCCCAAGGACGTGACCCTGTTGTCCTTGCCGAACACCGCCCCCGTCTCTGCGGCGGGGAGCGCTACCGAGGCGAGGCTTCCCGTGAGGCCCGTCTGGAGGCCCCGAGTGTCGCGGGTGTAGGTCAAGTCGCCGACATCCGCGGTGCCGCGCGTGTAGTCGATCGCTGAGACCACGCCCGTCTTGTCGAGTGTGGTGGCACGGGTGATGCCGCCCGGCAGGTTCGCCGTCTTCTCACGGCCCACCGCGTCCAGACCGAACGTCACCTCCTGCCCGCCCGAGGTGACCGAGGTGAGGATGCTGGAGGTGTCGTAGCCGTAGAGCGTCGTGCTCCCGGCCGCCGTCATCTCCTTGCGGCGGTCCGCCGCGTCGTAGTCATAGCCCACCGTGCCCGTCGGGCCGGTCACCGTCCTCAGCCGGTCGTACACGTCGTAGTCGAAGCTCTCCGTGCCCGCCTGCGTGTCGGTAATCGTCTTCGGCAGATCCACCGCGTCGTACGCGTACGTCACCGTCGACTCGGCCACGCCCGCCACGTTCACGCCATACTTGGTGTTCTTCGCCCGGCCCAGCAGGTCGTACTCGGCCGTCGCGACCAGGCCCGAGCGGCTCGTCGCCTTCGTCAGCCGGCCCGCCAGGTCGTACCCGAACAGCGCCTGCGCGCCCAGCGGGTCCGTCACCGACTCCGTGCGGTCGGCGTCGTCGTACGCCCACCTCGTACTGTTCTCACGAGCATCCGTCAGCTCAATCAGGTTGCCGTTCTTGTCGTAGTCCAGGACTGTTGACCGGCCCAGCGGATCGGTGACCTGACGTGTCTGGTTGAGCGCGTCGTACGTCAGCGTCGTACGGGAACCCACCTCGTCCGTGACCGCCGTCGGGCGGCCCGCCGCGTCCAGGAACTGGCCCCCGGTACGGCCCTCAGCGTCCTTCACCGACAGCAGCTCACCGTGCCGGTAGATGTATTCGGTCATCGCGCCCGACGCGTCGGTGACCGTCTCAGGCTGACCGTCGGACGTAAGCGTGAACGTCGTCGCCCGGTCCTCGGGGTCCCTGACCGTCCGCAGATCACCTTCCGCGTCGTACTCAAGCGTGGTGGTGTTCCCCAACGGGTCGCTCACGGAGGTCGGCTGGTCATAGGGACCGTCGTACACCGCCGTACCCGACTGGCGCGCCTGCGCCGTCCCCGCCAGCTCCGTCGTGCGAGTCACGTAACCATTCGCGTCGTACGTCAGCTCCGTACGCCGGCCGTACGGATCGGTCGCCGCGTCGATCCGGTGCCTCGGACCCCGGTCGTACTGTGTCGTCCTCGCCAGCGGACTCCCGTACGCCTCAGTGTCCTTGACGCCGTAACCGTCCGCGTCGAACTCCACCCGCCGTACCGAGCCGCCCGGCTGCGTGACACTCGCCGATGTGACCTTCCCGGCCCCGGTCTGCGTGTACATGAACGAGTACGTCGCGCCCTCGGTGAGCGTCTGCTTCTCCACCCGCCCGTCCGCGTTGAACTCGTTCGTCATGTACGTGATACCGCGTGCGTCGGCCGCCGTCCTGATCCGGTTCGACGCCCCGTCGTATGTGTACCGGCTGACCCCGTCCGCCGGATCCGTCACCGTCTCCAGACGGCCCGCGTCGTCATACGTGTACGAGGTGGTGCGGCCCGTGTTGTCCCTCGCGGACGTGACGCGGCGGTGCAGCGGGTCGTAGGTCAGCGAGATCCACTTGCCGCCGGGGCTGGTGATACGGGTGATCTCACCCTTGTTACCGTTCAGCCGAGTCAGCGTCGTGGTGTTCCCGTGCCGGTCCCGGATTTCTTTCAGTGGCGCGTACTGCGGGAACACCCACACCGTGCCGTCCCGGAAGGTCAGGTGCCAGCCGCCGACAAATCCCTGCCAGGTGATCTTGGAACCCTGGAACTCCGAGGAGGTGTCGAGCGGTTCGAAGACCCCGTCCCAGCCGGTCCCCGGGGAGGTTCGGGTGAAGTGGACCTTGCTGCCGCCCGGCACATAGAGATCGACCTCCTGCCACTGGTTCTTGGAGTGCAGGAACGCGTTGTAGGAGAAATCGCGGCCGATGCCGAACGCGCGCTTTGTGGCGTCGGCCTGCCAGTACGTCCGGGTGAGTTCGGCGCCACCGTGGGAGTCCGCGACAGCCAGGTCCGTACGGGAGTCGGTCAGGAGGCCCGTCGACAGCTCGACCGGGTCCCCGGAGAGCCAGTCGATGGCGTCCTGGAGCCAGGAGGTGTCCCACGGCATCAGGTCGTCGGTGTGGAACATCGCGCCGTGGAATGCCCAGACACGCGTCTCCCGGTCGGGCACGACCTGGCGGCCGTCCGCCGACACCTCACCGGTGCCGTATATGTGCCAGCCCTTCTTCTTCGGGTCGTAGTCGAGGAACTTGACCCGGGTGCCCGGAGCTTCACGCGTGTAGTTCGGGTAGACGATCTGCGCGCCCTTGGGGAAGACGTACGTGCCGCCCGGCTGCACGGTGAAGTACACCGGCACGATGCCGTTCTCCGGTAGCGGGAACGGCGGCCGGTCGATCGGGATCGCCGTGATCCCCAGCTCCGTGACCGGCTTCCCGTTCTCGTCACGGACCACCGAGCCCTTCGGGATCCGGACTTCGAGTCCCGGGATCTTCGGGGTCTTCAGCACGACGTCGGCCTTCGCCGGGGCGGCGAACTTGACCGTGTTCCTCGTATCCAGCGGTGTCATCCACACCGGGAATCCGAGATCGACCGTCCGGTCGGCCTTCGGGGTGATCCGGATGTCGTAACGGCCGTACTGGCGCTTCGAGTTGTTCGCGCTCGCGCCGTCGACCACCAGCGTCGTCGCCGTGTCACTGATACCGCTCAGCAGGAACCGGCCACGGGCGTCCGTCTTCGCCGACTTCTTGCCGACCGAGACGGTGACCTTGGCCAGCGGCTTGCCGTCGAGCTTGAGGATGTGCCCACTCAGCGCGGTGGCACCAGGCGGGCCCCGCAGCGCCGACGGCGCCTTCGGCGCCTTGCCGCGAGCCGCGACCCAATCCCGCCCCGCCAGACTGGACTTGCCCGGTTGCCAGGCGTCAGGACCGGCCGGGGTGACACGGGCAGCCGGAGATGTGTCAGCACTGTCGGTCCGCGTGCTCCCGTTGCCCGGTCCGCCCGCTGATGCGTCGGTGCTGTCCGCTGCAGCGACCGCCGCCGCGGCGGTCAGCCCCAGCGTGTAAGTGCCGGTCTTCAGGGTGTTCGGGTCGACCGACAGCGTGTAGGTGCCGGTGGCCGGAAGCGTCGGCAGCGCGTACGTCACCGCGGTCGAGCTCATCGAACGCCCGTCGACCAGCCACTTGCCGTCCGGACCGAACACCGACAACGACCACGCGGCGGGCGGGGAGTCGAGACCGAGCGTAAGCTTCTGCCCCTGGGTTCCGGTAAACGTGAAGTGTCCGTTCTGGCCCGCCATGGCGATGGCGACGGGCTTGCGCGTGCCGGTGGTGGCGAGGGATCCACCGTTCACGTCGGGTACCAGAGTGGCCGTGGTCTTTCCGGTTGTCGGGGCATCGGGACGTACGAACAGCAGGTGGGCGCCCGCGGCCAACGGTGGCAGCAGGTCCCCCTCGGCCGCCGTCTTGGTGAACGATCCGAGATTGGCCTCCGTACCACCAGGTGCCCGGTGGACCAGCTGTGATCTCGCACCGAGGGTGGTGCCGTCGAAGGTCACCGCCGCGCCGTAGGCCGCACCCGCGGCAACATTGACGGTGTACTCCAGTTGCTGCCCCGGACGGGTGATCTCGCCGGTGAGCGCGGGCGTCGCTGTCGAGAGAGTGCCCGCCTTGACCGGCTTCGACAGCCAGAGCGTCATCCCGCCGGTCGCGGCCTCAGCCGGCTCGAAGACCAGCGAGTACGCCGCTCCCGCCGTCAGACCGGTCAGGTAGAACGCCTCGGACGCCTTGCTCCCGGCACGGCCGACAAGTGTGCCGGCCCCACCATCGGGGCCGATGAGCCTGATCTCCGTGGACTCGGCGATGGTGTTCGCGGTGATGCCCAGGCCGAGAGAGGTTGTGGCAGGCGCCGTGAACCGGGCATGTATCCGCTGTCCCGCACGGGTCACTGTCGCGGTGACTCCGGCCGCCGCGTCAACGGTGAGGGCGGTCCGAGCCTCGGTGGAGAGCGTGAGGCCCACCGATCCGACCGCCCCCTGATAGGGATCCAGGATGACGCGGTACGTGCCGGTCTCCGGCAGTGCGGGCAGCGGAATCGTCGCCGAATCGCCGGCTGACACGTTCAGTTCGTCGATCACCCGCGCGCCGGACGGCGCGAGGACCGTCAGATCGATGTACTGCCCGAAGGTGTTGCCGGTGACGCCGAGCGAGAGCGCGGCCCCGGTCTGTCCCTGGAAGGAGGACTCCACGTCCTGACCGATCCGTCCGACGGTCGCCGACGTGGAGCCGGCCGTGGTCAGCAGCGGCGGCAGGACCACCGGGCGCGACAGGATGAGCGTCAGTTCACCGGTCCCGACGTCGCTGGCCGGCAGCACGCTGACCGTGTAGGTCCCGGTCGTGGGCAGTGGTTCGCTGTCCCAGTCATCACCCGCGTCGCCGTCGGACACGTTGAAGTAGTCCAGAAGCGCGCCGTCGGGCCGGCGGATATCGACCCGGGTCGACGAGCCGAAACCGGTGGCCGTACCGCCGAGGGACACACGCTGACCTGCCGTGCCGGCGAACTGGGCGCGCCCTTGCTGACCCGGTCGGGTGAGTGAAACGTTGAGCGCCGCTCCGGCCGGGTCGAGTGTGCCCGCTTCGGCGTACCGCGACGCGGTCACTGTGACGGTGCCCTTGGCGTCTCCTTCCGCGGGATCCAGCATCAGCGTGTAGGTCCCGGACTGGCTCAGCGTGTCCAGGTCCATGCCGCCGTCCTTGCCTCCGCTGATGAAGGCGGACTCGACCTCGGCGCCGTTCGGTCCGTAGAGACGGGCCCACGGGGGGTGCGGCAGCGCCTTGGCATCGATGGCCAGACTCAGCGATGTCCCCAACGTTCCCGAGAAGGTGAGGAGTCGGTCCTGTCCCGATCGTTCGAAGACGGCTTGGACAGGAGGTCCGGAGATGGTGAACGCACTCGTCAGGGGAGTCGACAGCGTGACCACGGCGGTACCGAAGTTGCCCGATCCCGTCTCCAGGACAAGCGCGTACAGACCAGCCGCAGGCAGGTCGGTGAACTCCCCTTCGCCTTCAGGCCCCTCGAACGTAAAGCTCTTCACGCTGTCGCCCAGGGGATCCACCAACCGGGCCCGCATGTCGGAGTTGAAAGTCGACTGCGTGATGCCGACGTTGATGTCCGCACCGGCGGGGGCCTCGAAGAGCGCCTGGGCCATGTTGCCGGGTTTGGTGACCGAGAGAGTCGGCGGGGTCTCGTCGGTCAGCGACGTCTCGGCGGACATCTCCATCTCGCCGCCGCTGGAGCGTATGTCGAAACTGGTGGCGGATGTCGCCTCGCCGTCCGGGGTGGCGACCTCAATCGGGCCGTCCCCCGCGCCGACCGGTACCACTACGGTCAGGGCCGTGGGAGTACTGGTCGCCATCACCTCCGCGACCATGCCGCCGCCGAAGCGGACGACGTTGTCGGTGGCGGTGCCTGCGAAATTGGCGCCGGTGATGACCACTTGGCTGCCCGCGCCGCCGATGTCCGGCTCGATCTTCGAGACCGAAGGCGTCGGCGCGAAGGTGAACGACTCGGGTGACTGGGCGGTCGTTCCGCCCGTAGTCACCGACACCTTACCGTTGACTGCGGCAGCCGGGACCGTCACCACCAGGCGGGTCGCCGTCGCCGAGTCGACCGTGGCTGCCGCCGTACCGAACTTCACGGAATTCGACGCCGGCGTGGGCGAGAAGCCGGTACCGGACAGGGTGACCTTCGCACCCGCCTGGGCGCGGACCGGAACCAAGGAGAGAACGGACAGGGTGCTCGACGCGAAGCGGTCCACCCCGAGGCGGTTGCCCGCCGCGTCGTAGCGGTAGCGGGCCGTCTCACCCGACGGGTCCGTCACCCCGACCAGACGCGAGGCCGCGTCGTAGGCATACACGGCATTATTCGTGGTGGGCTCAGCCGCCTCCGCACTCGCCGGGGAGACCGGGCCCGCCGTGCCGTTGAACTGCTGCGGCTGCTTCGCTTGCTTCTGCAGCTCTGCGGCGGAAAGCTCTGGCGTCCGGGTACGCAGGGTGCTTTCTACCGGGACTGGCGGCTGACCGCGATCGACGGCACCACGTTCGACCTGCCCGACACGAAGGCCCACGTGGATGCGTTCGCCCCGTCCGCCCCGCTCCGGACGGGGCGAACAGAACGCCGGCTACCCGCAGATGCGCATGGTCGGCCTGGTGGAGTGCGGCACCCATGTCATCTTCGACGCCGCGACCGGACCTCTCCCTACCGGAGAACAGACCCTGGCCCCGAAGGTTCTGGTGTCTCTGCGCCCGGGGATGCTGCTGCCGGCCGACCGCGGCTTCTACGGCGTGGCATTGTGGTGCAAGGCTGCGGCGACGGGGGCGGACCTGCTGTGGCGAGTCCGCAAAGACCTCGTGCTGCCCGTGGTCGAGCAACTGCCGGACGGCTCCTACCTCACCGAGATCTTCGACCGCACCGACATCCACCACACCCGTCGCGGGGTACCGGTACGCGCGGTGGAGTACACCATCGCCGGCCACGAGGGCGTCTACCGGCTCATCACCACGATCCTCGACCCGGACAAGGCCCCGGCCGCGGAACTGGCCGCCCTCTACGCCCAGCGATGGGAGTTCGAGTCCACCCTCGACGAGATCAAGACCCACCTCGGCGGTTCCCACCTGGTACTGCGATCACAGCACCCGGACGGCGCCGAGCAGGAACTCTACGGATTCCTGCTCGTCCACCACGCCATCCGACACCTGACGCACCAGGCCGCACAACAAGCCGACCAGGACCCCGACCGGATCTCCTTCACCCGCTCACTGCGCGTCGTGCGCCGCCAGGTCACCGACCAGGCGGCATTTTCCCCCCGGCAGACTCGCCCACGCCGTCAAAGCCACCCACGCTGAACTCCTCGAACGCCTCCTGCCACCACGACGCCGCCGGTCCAACCCCCGCGTCATCAAACGCAAAGTCGCCAGCTGACCCCTCAAACGCGCCGCCCTCAACACTGCAAAGCGCCCACGCGTTCCGACCATCACCATCATCGACGCCACCAAACCCAAACGGGTCAGACGCACACCAAAGCCGTAAGTTACCGGTATTGCGGCTAGCCCGCGACGTACGCTCGAAGCGCTTCCAGCAGCAGTTGGGGCGTCTCCATCTGCGGCACGTGCCCGGTCCGGGACAGGAGCTCGAATCGTGCCCCGGGAATCGCCGCCGCAAAGGCGCGACCGTAGTCGACATCCACGATGCGGTCCGCCTCACCCCACAGCACGAGCGTGGGCACATCGATATCGATGAGCCGCGCAAGGAGGCCCGCGTCGGTCATGGGTCCGCCGTACAGAGCGAGCGCCGCGCGGTTGCCGGCGAGGATCTCGAGAACTCCGGGTGGCAGCGTTGCAGGGTCCAGGCGGGGGGCCTTTGACGGGTCGTACCAGCTGTACTCGGCCAGCTGGGAGGGCGGGAGCGCGCCGGCGACAGGGTGTCCGGCTACCTCGACGCCGACCGCATCCACGAGCGCGACGCGCCCCAAGCGCGCGGGGTGGCGCAATGCCAGCTCCGACGCGATCCATCCGCCGATCGAGTTGCCGATCACGGTGGTGTCGTTGAGTTCGAGCGCGTCGAGCAGGCCGGCGTAGACCTCTGCGAGGCCGCCGATCGTGGTCAGGGTCTCCGCGCGCGGGGTACCGCCGAAGCCGGGATGAGTCGGAGTGATGACGCGTGTGCCCGTGGCGTCGGACAGGAGGTCGGCGAAGCCGGTGACGGATGTCGGTCCGGCCCCACCGTGAAGGATGACGACCGGGCGACCGGTGCCGCGCTGGTCCACGGTGAGCGGGACATCGCCAAAGGATGTGGGGATGTTGATGGAGATCGGTGCACTCATGCGGCCATCATGTATCAACATGTTTATATAAGCAAGGTGCCTTGCTCGGCTAAGCTCTGGACATGGCAATGTCGATCCCGGAGATGGGCCACGCGGTAAAGCGCCTTCAGGTCAAGCAACACCGCGCAGCGAGCGAAGCGTTGCGCCCGCTCAACGTCACGCTCGTGCAGTGGGACGCTCTGCGCCACCTGCGGGCCCACCCCGGCGCGTCCCTGCATGACCTCGCCGTCCTGACGTTTCAGACCGATCAGGCATTCGGCACGCTCGCCGCGCGGCTCGAAGCACGCGGGCTGATCCGACGCGTCGCCGGGGCCGGACGTGCGATCCGTCCGGAGCTGACCCCCGAGGGAGAACGCGTGTTCACCGAGGGACGTGAGATCACGGAGGAGGTCGCTCGCACGTCGTTCAGCACACTCGGAGCTGACGAGCTCGCCGTGCTCGGCGACATACTCGAGCGATTGTTGGCGGGCTAGCCAGAACGTGGTCGGGAACGAGTCTTGGTCGGCTCCCCGGCTGAACCTGGTTGAGCGGTGGTTTGCCAAACTGACCGACAAGCAGATACGGCGACTCGTTCGGCGAGCGTAGCGTCGTTGTCCGACCGCCATAGAGACCAAGGTGATGAGTTGAGGGGGTACGACGCCCCCCATCAACCGCGTCGGCAGTTCGATGCCTGCAGGTTCGGAATACTGCGGCTACGAATGCGATTGCCTCTCTGTGGCAACCACGGGGAGGGGACACGCGCGTGACCGACTTGAAGCTGTTCAAGCTGAATGCCGAGGGCCAGGATGTCGAGCTGCGCGGTTCGCCTTCAAGTCCGTGCAGCCGTAAGGCCCCTGATAGGAACGATCTTGCGACAGAAAGATCGGACTGAGGGACCTCACATTTTGACCAGTGTCACATACACCGCCGTGCTCGATGTCCGCCGGTCCACTGCCGAGCACCTGGCCCGGCTGCTGAGCGATCACCGCGCCTCGGTCGGTAACCGCCGGGGGCGGCGTGCGCTGGGCTGCTTCCGGCAGGCTGTGCTCATCTTGCGCTGGTTCCTCGACGGCACCCGCCTGGCCCAACTCGCCCGCGACAACGAGGTGTCGTCGTCCACCGCCTACCGGTACCTGCACGAAGGACTGACCGTCCTTGCGGCCGGGGCGCCGGATCTGCACACCGCGCTGGCGAGAGCAAAGGCGGCCGGGCTGACGCATCTGAACCTGGACGGCACCGTGGTCCGCACCGGCCGGGTCGCGGCTCCGGGGCCCAACGGCGCGGACCTGTGGTGGTCAGGCAAGCACCGGCATCACGGTGGGAATGTGCAGGTCATCTCCGCTCCGGACGGCTGGCCCATCCGGGTCTCACCGGTCCGCCCCGGCCGCGAGCACGACACCACCTGTGCCCGCCGGCACGGCCTGATCGACGCGCTCAACCATCTCGCGGCAGAGCTGGGTGTGCCGACCCTGGTTGACCTCGGGTACGAAAACGCCGGCGATGGTTTCCGCCACCCGGTCAAGAAGCCGGCCGGCGGCGAGCTGACCGAGGCCCAGCAGACCCACAACAAGGTCATCTACGGCATCCACGGCGTGTGCGAGCGGGCCAACTCCCTACTCAAGACCACCTTCAAGGCCCTGCGACGGGTCAGCCTTGACCCCAGCCGGATCACCCAGATCGCCGCTGCAGCCCTCGTCCTGCTCCAGCTCGAGTACGACCGAATCATCTGAACGATCACACAACGTCATGATCCATTACTGGGAAAGACTCAGTCGGTGATGTCGTGCAGCAGTAGGAAGCGAAGCTCCTGTTCTCGATCCACTGCTGCTGCGCGAACTGGATCTCATGGACCGTGCCCTCCTTACTGAGTGTCATCGGTCCCGGCGATTCGTTGCGGCGCAGCGCACATACGTAGTGCCGGTCATACCGGAATGCCCGCCATGCCATGGCGTCACCGATGGAGCGCAGTTGACGCCCCACGCGAGCGCGCCGCACGCGCACGGTTCGTGGCGAGTGTGGCATGCAGAAGTTCCCGCTGGAACGTCACGTAGTCCTCGGTGTGGCACTCGTGCAAGTCCTCGATGAAGCCGACCCGCCGCTCACCGTTCTCCCGGTGGAACGGATGCTTGACCAGCGCGTTCAGCCGGTCGGACAGCATATCGGTCAGCATCGGAGCCACAACAGGGATTCTGCCCAGCAACAGGCGCCGCTCTCCACTGCATTCGCATGCTCGCATCCCATCGGCCCGAAGGGACCATGCCCTTCACCATCCGCCTGCGTAGCACCAGACGTCGATCTGCCGCCGCCTCTGTCACTCATCGTGCCTACCGCAGCGCCCTGGGCGGACGGGGAACCCGTGTCGCAATCGCCCCGAGCCACGGCAAGCGCCGGGGAGAATCTGGGGAGCCTCGGCGGTCCTGGAGAGCCCGTGGGGAGAACCGACTGCATAACACGGCACGCCCCTGAAAGACGTCGAAAGACTCATCTGTGCAGGTAACAAGCGCCGCAGATCAAATCACCGCAGGTCAGAGGCGTTTGGTAGACAACTTCATGACGTACGTACCGAGATCGTCGGCCTCGACGATCCCCGGAAGCGAGCCGCCCTCACGCAAGGGCGTGACATAGCGGGTCGCGGTGACTTCGGTGAGCATTGCGCCTGGTTACTTCGGGGTGGTGGGGCGCCGCTCGGTCGTTTTCGCCTGTCGGAGTGCGCCCGGGGTTCCTCCGGCGTGCCCGGAAGAGACAAGGGATATCTGGAGACCATGGAGACCACCGGCTTTCCGCTGCGATTCGCCCGCACCCGCCGCTTCTCGCTGGGTGTCCCCCGCCAGTTCACCGTGTCACCGGACGGCGAACGCGTCCTGTTCGTACGGTCCGTGTCCGGCGTGGATCCGCGCAGCCCGCTGTGGCTGTACGAGAACGGCGAGGAGCGGATTCTCGCCGACCCCGCGGCGGCCGTCGGCGACGAGCCCGCCTCCGACGCGGATCGGATACGCCGCGAACGGGCCCGCGAGACCGCGGTGGGAGTGGTGGGGTACGCCACCGACCGGGAGGCGCGGGTCGTCGCGTACGCGCTGGGAGGAGCACTCTGGCTCGTACGGACGGACGGCGGCGCTCCGTGGCGGGTCCGCACCGAGGGCCCGGTCGTGGATCCGCGCCCCTCGCCCGACGGCGCCCACGTCGCCTACGTCAGCGGCGGGGCGCTGCGCGTCGTACGGACCGACGGTACGGACGACCGGCCGCTCGCCGGGCCCGAGACCCCCGACGTGACCTATGGGCTGGCCGATCATGTCGCCGCGGAGTCCATCGGCAGGGCGCGCGGCTACTGGTGGTCGCCGGACGGGGACGCCCTGCTGGTAGCCCGGGTCGACACCTCGATGGTGCGCCGCTGGTACCTCGGCGATCCGTCCGATCCCGCGTGGGCGCCGCGCTCGGTGCCGTATCCGGCGGCGGGCACCGCCAACGCGCGCACCTCGCTGCGCGTTGTCACGCTCGACGGCCGGCACACCCCCGTACGGCTGCCGGAGCGCGCCCCCGGGGACGAAGCTCCGGTGGGTGTCTGGCGGGACCCGGCCTTCGAGTACGTCGTCAGCGCCGGCTGGGAGAGCGGCGGCCCGGTGGTCGGCCTCCAGACCCGGGACCAGCGCACACTGTGGATCCTGCGCGTCGCCCCGGCCAGTGGCGAGGTCGAGCGGCTGTACCGGCAGACCGACGAGCACTGGGTGGAGTGTCCGCCGGGCGCTCCCCTGCACACCGCGTCGGGGACGGCGGTCCTGCCGTGCGTACGCGACGACGCCCGCTCGCTGCGGGTCGGTGACGCCCTCGCGCCGGACGGACTCCAGGTCCACGCGGTGCTGGGCGTGGTGGGCGAGCGGGTCTTCTTCACCGCGAGCGAGGAGCCGACGGAGACCCATGTCTGGTCGTACGCGCCGGACACCGGGTTCGTCAGGCTGACGGACGAGCCGGGGGTGCACACCGCCTCGGCGGGCGGCGACACCGTCGTCCTCGACAGCAGGACCCCGGACGGGCATACGGTCACGGTGGTGCGCGGCGGCGCCCCGTCGGGCCGGATCGCGGTCCTCGCCGAACAGCCGCTGGTCACCCCCAGGCCGGTCCATCTCTCCCTCGGGAAGCGGGAGTTGCGCAGCCGCCTGCATCTTCCGTCCTGGTACACACCGGACGCGGGCAAGCTGCCCGTGCTGCTCAGCCCCTACGCGGGCCCCGGTATGCGGGTGGTGACGAAGGGCGGCGGCTGGTACACCGCCGTGTGCCAGTGGTTCGCGGAGCAGGGGTTCGCCGTACTGGCCACCGACGGGCGCGGCACCCCCGGGCGCGGCGTGGCGTGGCAGCGGGCCATCCTCGGGGACCGGCTGACGCCCGTCCTGACCGACCAGATCGACGCGCTGCACGCGGCGGCCGAGCGGTACGACGCGCTGGACCCGGCGCGGGTGGGGATCCGGGGCTGGTCGTTCAGCGGCTACCTGGCGGCGGGCGCCGTACTGCACCGCCCCGATGTGTTCCACGCGGCGGTCGCGGGCGCGGCACCGACCGACCGGCGGCTGTACGACACGTACTGGGAGGAGCGTTATCTCGGCCATCCGGACATCCAGCCGGAGAACTACGACCGCTGTTCGCTGATCCCGTACGCGGACCGGCTGACCCGGCCGCTGATGCTCGTCCACGGGCTCGCCGACGACAATGTCTTCCCCGCCCATACGCTGCGGCTCTCCGCCGCGCTGCTCGCCGCGGGCCGGCCGCACACCGTACTACCGCTGCCGGGGGCGGGCCATCTCGTCACCCGGGTGGGGCAGGCGGACACTCTTCTGCGCCACGAACTGGCCTTCTTCAAGAAGTCTCTCGATATCTGAACATCGCGACGGGTATAGCCGTACCTATCGCTGAACGGCCGACCGGCCGGCACAGAGCCCACCAGGGAACGGAGCTCGGTATGACGGGAACGCAGGGGACGGCACGGGTCGTCACACGCCGGACCGTGGTCGCGGCGGCGGGCGCGACGGGGCTGGCGGCGGCGCTGGTCGCGTGCGGCGGCTCGGACACTCCAGAGGAGTCCGCTGCCGGGAAGCCCACGTCCACGACACCCGACGACGGAGCGGGCGGCGGCGCGGGCCCGGCCGATGTCCTCGCGAAGACCTCCGAGATCCCGGAGGGCGGCGGAAAGGTCTTCGCCGACCAGGGCGTGGTGGTCACCCAGCCCACGGCGGGCGAGTTCAAGGCGTTCTCCTCCAAGTGCACCCACGCGGGCTGCGCCGTGAAGGACATCTCCGACGGGATCATCCACTGCCCCTGTCACGGCAGCCGGTTCAGTGCGGCGGACGGCAGTGTGAAGGCCGGACCCGCGACGCAGCCGCTGCCCGCGACACCGATCAAGGTGGCCGGGGACTCGATCACGCTCGCGTGACCTGATGCCTGTCCGGACGTCCGCACCCATGACCGGCGGACGTCCGCACCCATGACCGGCGGCCGGCGGGCTTCACTTTTCGTCGGCAGGAGGTGAGGCCCCCGGCCGCCCCGCTCCGCCCCCGACCACCTGGTTCGCGGCCTCGGCCGCTTCCTCCAGCGCCTCGACCGCGGCCCGGATCGACGGACGGCGGTCCGCGTCCGTCCGCCACACGGCGTAGACGTGCCGGCGCATCCGCTGCCGTACGGGCACGACCGCCACGCCCACCGGCACGGCGCCGCGTCCCAGCCGGGGCGCGACACAGACCCCGAGTCCCTCCGCGATCAGCGCGAGCTGCGTGTGGTGCTCCCCCGCGAGATGCGCGATCCGCGGCTCGAACCCCTTCGAGCGCAGCGTGAATATCAGCCACTCGTAGCAGAATTCGCCTTCCGGCCAGGAGACCCAGGGGTCGCCCGCGAACTCCTCCAGTTCCACTTCCGACCGGCCCGCGAGCGGATGGTCCGCGGGCATGGCCACATCGGGGACGTCGTCGAGCAGATGCGCCGTCGCCAGGCCGCCCGGCACCGGCAGCCGCTTGTTGCTCCAATCCAGCACCACGGCGAGATCGAGATCGCCCCTGACGACCCCGCGGATCCCGGCCTCGGGTTCCAGCTCACGCGACCGGACCCGCAGCTCCGGATGGCCCTCGCGCAGCGCGCGGATCGCCGCCGGGAGGAGCCCGCGGGCGGCCGTCGGGAAGGCCGAGATCCGCACTTCCCCGACCGCCCGGCCGCGCTGCGCCTCGATGTCCGACTGGGCGACCTCGACCTGGGAGAGAATCCGCGCGGCGTGATCGGCGAGCAGCCGCCCCGCGTCGGTGAGCCGTACACCGCGCCCGTTCCTGGCCAGCAGCCGCTGGCCCACCTCCCGCTCCAGTTTGGCCATCTGCTGGGAGACCGCGGAGGTGGTGACGTGCAGTCCCTCGGCGGCGCCGCTCACCGAGCCGTAGCGGGCCAGGGCGTCCAGCGTGCGCAGGCGCTCCAGATTCAACATGTAAGCAATACTAATCAGAATGGTGGAGATAATCTCGCTTGTCCTACGAGATGGTCCACGCCAGGCTGTCCGCATGAGCACCGCCACCCCGCCCCGTCCCGGGCCGGACCCGTCCGCCGGCGGGGCCACCGCCCTGTCCCCCGCCGTCGCGGCCACGCCCGCTGCCGTCGATCCGGCCCTTCCGGGCACCCGCCGTACCTTCCCCGCCGTGGACTGGCGCGTCCGGTTCGCGGTGCTGGCGCTCATCTGGGGCTTCAGCTTTCTGCTCATCAAGGTGGGCACCCACGGCTTCGCCCCCTTCCAGGTCACCTTCGGCCGGCTCTTCTTCGGTACGGCGGTGCTGGCCGTGGCGATGGCGGTCAAGCGGGACCGCCTCCCGCGCGGGCTCCGCACCTGGGGGCATCTCGCCGTCGCGGCGTTCTTCCTCAACGCGCTGCCGTTCTCGCTGTTCGCCTACTCCGAGCTGACGATTCCCTCGACGCTCGCGGGCATCTGCAACGCCACGTCGCCGCTCTGGGGCATGGCCCTGTCGCTGGTCGCGCTCTCCGAGGACCGGCCCACCCGGCGCCGGGTCGCCGGGCTCGGCCTCGGTTTTCTCGGTGTGCTGACCGTGCTGGGCGCCTGGCAGGGCTTCTCCGGTGTGGATGTCACGGGTACGGCGATGGCGCTGCTCGCGTCGCTCAGCTATCCGATCGGCTGGATCTACGTACGCCGCACCCTGGCGGGCAACAGCAGCTCCCATCTCTCCTTGACCGGCGCGCAGCTCTTCCTCGCCATGCTGCAACTCGCTGTCGTGACACCGCTGTTCACCACCATGCCGACCTCGTTCCCGGTGGGTCCGCTGCTCGCGGTGCTGGTGCTCGGCGCGCTGGGCACCGGGCTGGCGATCCTGCTCCAGTACGGAGTGGTCGCCGAGGTCGGCCCGACGACGGGCCAGATGGTCACGTACTTCATCCCGGTCATCGCCACGGCGGCCGGTGTCACGCTGCTCGACGAGGAGCTGACCTGGAACACCCCCGTCGGCGCCCTGATCGTCCTCGCGGGAGCCGCGCTCACCCAGAGCAGGGCCAGGAAGCGGCCCGCGACGCAGCCGTAGCCGCGCGACTCAGCCGTCAGTGCGCGACTCAGCCGTAGGTGCGCGCGGGCGCCGGGCCGGCCGCCGATGCCACCGCGTCGGCGACCGGCCCGATGTCGTCGCCCGTCATCTCCGACACCGTCAACCGCACGCCGGGCGGCGTGGCCATACGGAAGCGCGCGCCCGGCGCGACCGCCCAGCCCGCGTGCAGCAGCCGCGCCACCGCTCCGGTCTCGTCGGCCACCGGCACCCAGACATTCATCCCGCTGCGTCCGTGCGCCTCGACGCCCCGCTCCGCCAGGGCCCGTACGAGCGCGTCGCGCCGCTCGCCGTACGACCGCGCCACGGCCGGCGCATCCACCGCCCCCGAGGTCCACAGCTCCACGACGGCGCGCTGGAGAAGCCGGCTGACCCAGCCGGGACCGAGCTGCTGACGCCCCGTCACCCGGTCCACGGTCAGGGCGTCCCCGGTGAGCACCGCGATCCGCAGATCCGGGCCGTACGCCTTCGCGGTGGAGCGTACGAACGCCCAATTGCCCGTGGTCCCGGCGAGCGGGTGGAGCGGCAGATCGACCATGCCATGGCCGTGGTCGTCCTCGATGAGCAGCACCTCGGGACGGTCGGCGAGCAGGGCGCGCAGTTCCCCGGCGCGGGCCGCCCCCACCGAGGCACCGGTGGGGTTCTGCGCGCGGTCGGTGACGATAACCGCGCGGGCACCGGCCCGCAGCGCCCGCGCCAGGCCGGCGGGGAGCGGCCCCTGGTCGTCGACGCCCATCGGTTCGGGCCGCAGCCCGAGCGCGGGCACCAGATCCAGCAGACTCCCCCAGCCCGGATCCTCGACGGCGACCGCGTCGCCCGGTCGCAGATGGGCCGCCAGGACGCGTTCGATCGCGTCCAGGGATCCGGAGGTCACGGCGACCGGTCCGGCCGGCACGCCGTCGGCGTCGAGCCCCGCGCGCGCGAGCCGTGCGAACTCCGGGTCGACGGGCGCCTGTCCGTACAGCCCCGGATGTTCCGCGTTGTGCAGCGCGGCGGCGGCGAGGGCGTCGTGCAGCGGGGGCAGCAGCGCCGGATCGGGGTTGCCCTCCGACACATCGCGTACACCGGGGGGCGCCTCGACCCGGATCGAGCCACGCGCCGTACTGGCGGGGCGGGCACGCACCCTGCTCCCCCGGCGCCCCGCCGTCTCGATCACCCCGCGGTCCCGCAGGCTCCGGTAGGCGGCCGCGACCGTATTCGGGTTGACTCCGAGCCTCGTCGCCAACTCCCGCATCGGCGGGAGAAGTTGGTTCGGGGCCAGCTCCCCGGAACCCACCGCGCGCTCCACGTCGGCGGAAATCTCCGCCGCGCGCCGACCCACAATCCGATACTCTCCTAGCACAAAGAAGATTATGCACTAGTGCAATGGAGAGCGCAATGCCGGAGAGCACCGCTGCCTACCAGCCCACCCCGCGCACCGTCCCCACCCGCGCCCGGGAGCGCGCGGCATACGACCGCGAGCTGGTGCACGGGATACTCGACGAGGCGTATGTCTGCCACCTCGGTTTCGTCCGCGACGGCGCTCCGGTCGTCCTGCCGACGCTCTACGGCCGGGTGGACGAGCGGCTGTACGTCCATGGCTCGACCGGTTCACGTCCGCTGCGCATGACGTCGGCCGACGGCGGTGGCGGCGCCGGTACGGAGAGCGCGGACGACGAGGCCGGGACCGGCCTCGCCGTCTGCCTGACCGTGACGCATGTCGACGGTCTGGTGCTGGCGCGCTCCGCCTTCCACCACTCGATCAACTACCGCTCCGTCGTGGTCCACGGCATCGCCCGCCAGGTGACCGACCCCGCGGAACGGCGCACCGCGCTCGACGCGATCGTCGACCATGTCGTACCGGGCCGCTCCCACGACTCGCGCCCGGCCAACGCCCGTGAACTGCCCGCGACCGCCGTGATCCGTCTCGATCTCGACGAGGTCTCCGCCAAGGTCCGTACGGGCGGCCCCAACGACGATCCCGAGGACATGACGCTGCCGCACTGGGCCGGGGTCGTTCCGCTCACGCGCGGCTACGGCATGCCCGTCCCGTCCGACGATCTCGACCCGGCCATCGCACTGCCCGACTATCTCTCCGTGCTCTGAGACGACGCCACGGTCGACACCACGGACGACACCACGCGGAGTGCGGGCGGCGGCGTCAGACCACCGCCGCCGCCCGGCGCCGTACCGCCGCGAGCCGGGCCTCGGCCACCACGAGACCGGTCACCGCCGCGAGCAGCAGGACCGTACCCAGCAGGGTCGCGAAGGTCAGCCGCTCCCCGAGCAGGGCGACCGCGATCACCGCCGCGCTCACCGGTTCGAGCAGCATGATCACCGAGACGGTCGCGGCCCTCACCACCGCGGCCCCGGCGAAGTAGAGGGCGTAGGCGAGCGCGGTCGGCACGGCCGCGACGTACACCAGCAGCCAGACCACCCTGGCCGGTTCCGCCGTATGCGGCAGCAGTCCCTCGCCCCAGGCGATCGGCAGCAGCAGGACGGCACCGATGGCGAACGCCCACGCGGTGGTGGCCATCGAGTCGCCGGCGCCGCCCTCGCGCCCCAGCCACCGGGTGAGCAGGGTGATCCCCGCGTACCCGGCGGCGGACAGGATCGCGAGCGCCACACCGGCCGGTCGTACGGAGCCGCCCTCATCGCCGAACACCAGCACTCCGAGCCCGGCGAGCGCGCCCGTCACCGCGACCAGACCGCCACCGCCCAGCCGCTCGCCCATGGTGACGCGGGCGCCGAGCGCGATGAGGACGGGCCCGGCGCCGAGCGTGACGACCGTGCCGACCGCGAGACCGGTCGTTTCCACGGCGGCGAAGTAGGCGCTCTGGAAGACGGTGAGACCGATACCGGTACCGAGGATCCGGAACAGCCGCCGTCGGCGCGGTTCCGCGGGCGTGGGCTCCCTGCGCCGCCGCAGCACGAGCGCCCCGAGCAGCAGAACGAGACCGCCCAGGCAGCGCCAGAAGGAGAGCGCGAGCGGTCCGAGGTCGCTGATCCGGTAGACCAGCGAGGCGGCGGCGCCGGCGGTCCCCCAGGCGACCCCGGCGACGATCAGAAAGAACAGACTCCGTCCGACGGGCAGGCCGGGAGGAACGGAGGAAACAGGATTCGACACGTGATGTCTCCGTGTGAAGAGCGGGATGGTGTGGTCGCTCGGCTCCGGCGCGCGGGCAGCGACGAACCGCTCGGGACAGGCGCCTGTACGGCGTGTCCTGTCCGAGCCCGGTCTTCGTCAGCGGATGGCCGCCCGCGTTACGACGCGGGAGGCGGAAGAACGGTCAAGTGCATGATCAGCACCCTACGTCGCGGTGTGTCCGGCGGACAACCGCGCCGGGTCGCCCACCCCCGCACCGCCCGCCATCGGCCCGGAAGGCGCCTTCGGCGTCGACGACTGGGCGATGAACGCACCGGTCAGCACCACCACGCCGCCGATGATCTGCGGCGCGGAGAGATGCTCCCGCAGCAGCACCCAGGCCAGTACGGTCGCGACGACCGCCTCCAGAGCCGCGACCACCCCGGCCACCTGCGGCGAGAGACGGCGTACGGAGATCACTCCGGTCACATACGCGAGCGCGGTGGCGATCAGCACGATCCAGCCGAGCAGCAGCGCCGCGGCCACACTCGCCCCGCCCATGTCGGCGCTCCCGCCGAGCAGCGACCAGTCCATCCCCCAGGGCCGGGCGACCACCGTCAGTACGACGGCCCCGACAAGCAGTCCGTACGCGATCACGCCCAGCGGATCGGCCGCGTTCTCGCCGTCGGCGCCCTGGTCGGAGAGGACGAAGTAGCCGACCTGGCAGCAGGCGGCGGCGAGCGCGAGGAGCACCCCCACCGGGTCGAAGCTCAGCCCGGACCAGACCTCGACCACACAGGCGAGCCCGCCCACCGCGAGAATGACCCCGACCGCGGCGGCGCGGGTCACCGGCCGCCGCTGGACGAACCGGACCCAGAGGAGGACCAGCGCGGGGGCCAGATACTCGATGAGCAGCGCGACCCCGACGGGGATACGGGAGATCGCGGCGAAGTAGCAGGCCTGTACCCCCGCCACGCCCAGCAGGCCGAATCCGGCGAGCAGCGCGGGCCGTCGCCGTACCAGCGCACGATGGCGCCAGGCCATCGGCAGCATGACCAGGGCGGCGCCGGTGATCCGTAGCCAGACGACATGGAGCGGGTCGAGCCCCGCTTCGATCAGCGGCTTGGCGGCCACGCCCGAACCGCCGAACGCGAACGCCGACGCCAGGGCAAGGCCCAGGCCGACGCTCCTCCCCTGAGACATGCGCATGTCGTCATCATGACAGCCGACGTCAGGAGCGTCACCCTCATGACACCTGTCGAGACAGCCGATCTCCGCCGGGACGCCATGACGCGGCGGGCCGAATCGCCCGTGGTCAGACCGATCGTGACGTACCGGACAGTCGCCCGGAGAGCGACCGCGCGTCCACCCCGGCCCGTTCGAGCACATCGACCGCCCGGCACTCCTGGTCGGCGGAGAGCGCGGCGAGCAGATCGAGTCCGCCGGCCAGTGGCTCACCACGGCGCTCCGCGCGTTCCAGCGCGCCCGCCATGGCGGTGACGGCCGGGGGCGACCAGCCCGTCACGGGGTGGTCCCGCACCGCGGGCACGGCCCCGGAGTCCTCCACGGTTCCCTGCCAGCGCAGTCCGTAGCCGATGCTCCGCTGGACGAGATAGCCCAGCACCCGTGCCAGTTGGGGGTCGCCGTCGAACGCGGCCCGAACCTCGGGGTCCGTCTCCAGCAGCGAGTGCAGCAGATGGGCGGTGTCGATCTGGCTGTCACCGTCGCGGTGCGCCCTTCTGCGCGCGCCCGAGACGACGGAAGCCAGCTCCGGGGTCAGCCGGGCCTCGACATCGGCGCGCGCGGACGCGGTATCGGGTCGGTTCGGTGCGGACTGTTCCGGCACCCGCGGAGGTGGGCTCTGCACCCTCTCACCCCATCAGTCCCGGGCCTGCCGGACATCCCCGGCGGGGAGCATTTCCGCATCCCACCGGAGTTGGGCACATCCGGACCGGCCCTCCTCCTTGCGAATGAGATCGCCCCCCGCATCTCCCCGGCGAGGCGCGCCGCCTTGCCTCCGCGCGGCGGGCGGGGACACGAAGAGGCCCCGCGGCGCCTCGGGTACAGGCTTGACCGCAGGGCCTCCGCCACGCGCCGAAGCGCGCTCAGTCCTCATCGGCGAGGATCAGATAGAGCTTCTTGCGTGATTCGGTGATCACCGCCAGAGCCTTCTGGCGCTGCTCGGGCGTGCCGGTCTTCCAGACCTGTCCGAACGCCTCCATCAGCCCGAAGCCGGCCTGACGGATCTCGTTCATCGTGTCCCAGTCGATGCCCCGGCCGGCCTCTTCCCACGGGGCCTCGGGTCCCGATTCGGCTTCCGTGCGACCGGTCTCGGTGAGCGTGAACAGCTTCTTGCCGCCCTCGCTCTGGCTGGTGATCAGCCCCTCGTCCTCCAGCAGCTGGAGCGTCGGGTACACCGAGCCGGGGCTGGGGCGCCAGGCCCCGCCGCTGCGCTCGCCGATCTCCTGGATCATCTCGTATCCGTGCATGGGCCGGTCCTTCAGCAGGGCCAGGATCGACGCGCGTACATCACCGCGCCGCGCCCGTCCCCTGCCGCCGCCACGCCCGCGGCCACCGCCGCCGAAGGGTCCGCCGAAGCCGGGCCCGAACGGGCCGAAGGCCCCGCGCCGCCCCTCGAAGTCGCCCCGGCCCAGGTGACCGGGTCCGCAGTTGCCGGGCCCCGGACCGTGTCCGTGCTCCCGCTCGTGTCCATGGTCATGTCCATGTGAACGCATCGCTACTCACTCCTTACATCGTTGATCTGTCGCGATGCGTCAACGATATATCGGAATAGCTCACTCGGCAAGCACTATCGGGCCGCGGTTCCCCGATTGGCCTTGGCCTGCGGCTTTCCGTGCGCTCTACGCTCCGCCCATGCGTATTCGAATCGTCGACGCCTTCGCCGACCGCCCCTTCACGGGCAACCCCGCCGGGGTGCTGATCCTGGACTCCGCCGGCTTCCCGGACGACGGCTGGCTCCAGCGGGTCGCCGCCGAGGTGAACCTCTCGGAGACGGCCTACGCCCATCCGCTGCCGCCCGGCGGCGACGCCGACTGGGCGCTGCGCTGGTTCACCCCGGCCACCGAGGTGGATCTGTGCGGCCACGCCACACTGGCCACCGCGCATGTGCTGCGCTCCACCGGACGCGCGAGCGGCGCCCTGCGCTTCGCCACCCGCTCCGGGATCCTCGGTGCCGTCGCGCACGAGGACGGCTCGCTCACCCTCGACTTCCCGACGTCCTCGCTGACGCCCGTACCGGTCCCGGACGGGCTCGCGTCCGCGCTGGGCGCCGCGCCGGTCGCGGTCCACGACACCTCGGAGCACATCGGCGATCTGCTGGTCGAACTCTCCGACGAGCGGGCCGTACGCGCGCTCACCCCCGACCACGCGTCGCTCGCCGCTCTCTCCCGGCGCGGCATCATCGCCACCGCCGTCGCCGGGGACCCGGGCCTGGGCTACGACTTCGTCTCCCGCGGCTTCTTCCCCGGCGTCGGGATCGACGAGGACCCGGTGACCGGCAGCGCCCATACGGCGCTCGCCCCGTTCTGGTCCGCGCGACTGGGCCGTACCGAACTGACCGGCCTCCAGGTCTCCGCCCGTACCGGCCTCGTCCACACCTCGCTGCGGGGCGAACGGACCCTGCTCACCGGCCGCGCGGTGACGGTCATCGACGGCGAGCTGCTCAGCTCCCCCTGAGACGGCGGAAGGGGCGTACGGACATGAACATCCCGTACGCCCCTTCACCACCTCATCCGCCGGACGCGGACAATGGACGCGGAGCTACACCGTGGGCAGCCAGCCCACCTTCCCGGCCAGCAGCGCATATCCGACGAACGCCCCGATGTCGAGCAGTGTGTGGGCCACCACCAGCGGCCCGACCCGCCCCCAGCGCCGGTACAGCAGTACGAACACCACGCCCATCACCATGTTGCCGATGAAGCCGCCGATCCCCTGGTACAGGTGGTACGAGCCGCGCAGCACCGAGCTGGCCACCAGCGCGGCCATCGGCGACCATCCCAGCTGACCCAGTCTGCGCAGCAGATACCCGACGACGATGACCTCCTCCAGCACGGAGTTCTGCGCCGCGGAGAGAATCAGCACCGGAAACTTCCACCACACGTCGGGCAGCGACTCCGGCTCCACGGTCAGATTGAAGCCCGCCTCCTGCATCGCCAGATAGAACGCCAGCCCGGCGCTCCCGATACCGGCCGCGATCAGTGTGCCGCGCCCCAGGTCGGGCCAGGGCCGCCGGCCGTCGAAGCCGATGGCGCGCAGCCCGCTGCCCTCCCGCGTCAGCAGATGCGCCACCAGCAGGACCGGTACCAGCGCCGTACAGATCCCGAAGAGCTGCCAGGTGAGGTCGAGCCACGGCCGGCCGGGCGCCGCCGACGTGTTGAGCTTCGCCGCCTGGTCGCTCAGCGCCTCCGGTCTGGTCAGCGAGCCGATAAAGCTGATCAGCGCGGACACTCCGCTCGCGCCGAGCGAGAGCGCCAGTACGAGTACCGTCTCGGACCGCAACGTCCCGCGTGAGATGGCCTCCCGGGGTTGGAAACCGTCCTCCTGGCCCGCCTCCGCCTGCACACCTGCCTCCAGTTGGGTAATCCCGCCTCATGCCTCACGCGGTGCCGCTAGGGTCTCGAATGCAGGTACGAAGATCGCGCGCGACAGGCCGGGGGAGCAATTCGCCGTTCGCGTGGCGAGGCCCGTTCTCGTCCACTCTTCCAGCCCTTGTACACCCTTCATGAAGGAGGGGCGCCACTGCCATGGGACGTCACAGCTTGCCCGACGCGAAGGCGACCGGTACGGGCAGGGCCCGTTCACCGCGTCGTCGTACCGTCTCCATCGCCACCGCGCTGGTCCTGGCCGTGGCGGCGGGGACGGGGGTGGCGGCACAGAGCGGTCTCCTCTCCTTCGCGGACCCCTGCGCGGACGCTCCGGTACGGCTGGACCTGGCGGCCTCCCCCGATATCGCCCCCGCGCTGCGCGCCATCGCGGACCGCGCGCGACGGGACCGGGTGACCACCGACGGCCACTGTCTCGACGTACGGGTCGAGGCACGCGAGAACCACCAGATCGCCGCCGTGCTCGCCGACGGCTCCGGGACACCCGGGTACCAGGTATGGGTGCCCGACTCCGACATCTGGGTGGAGCGTGCCAAGGGACTGGGCGACGGCGTCTCACTGACCCCGGCCGGTACGGTCGCCCTCTCTCCGGTGACGCTGGCCACCGTCCCCACGACCGCGCGCGCCCTGGGGTGGCCCCGCAAGAGCTATACATGGGCGGAGGTGGCCGCGACGGCGACCGGCGGCGACGGGCTGCTGCTCGGCTCGGGCGACCCCGCCCACAGTGCCACGGGGCTGCTCGCGCTCAGCAGCATCGCCGAGTCCTCGCGGCGGGAGGGCGCCGACGGCGACACCCGTACCGCCGCCACCGCCGAACTCCTCACCCAGCACGTCTCCGGCACCGACACGCATGTGCTGGAGACGCTGGCACAGGACGACTCGGGCGCGGAGAGGGGCAGCCCCCGCCGCAATGAGGCGGTGCTGCTCTCCGAACAGGCCGCGTTCGCCCACAACTCCGCGAGCAGCGGCGCCGCCAACCTCAATCTCTTCTATCCCACGGACGGCGCGCCCGTACTCGACTACCCGTACAGCCTCGTCGACGAGACGGAGCTGACCACCGACCAGAGCCGCGCCGCCATGCGGTTCATGGCGCTGCTCGGCGACGAGGCCGCGTACCGCACGCTCCAGGAGCACGGCTTCCGGGTGGCGGACACCGCGCCGAACCCCACCCTGGTGCGTACGGCGGGCGGCCTCTCCCCCCAGCCGTACGACGGGAACGACGCGGGACCGCCGTCCTCGGAGTCGCTTCAGTGGGCGCTCGGCCTGTGGACGGTGACGGTGCGCAGCGCCCGGCTGACGACGGTCGTGGACACCTCGGGTTCCATGGCGGCGGCCGTGCCCGGCCGGGGCGGCCAGAGCCGGATGGATGTCACGAAAGCCTCGCTGCTCCGGGCTCTCGCGGGGTTCACCCCCGAGGACGAGATCGGCCTGTGGGAGTTCTCCACCCGGCTGGACGGCGCCAAGGACTACCGCGAGCTGGAGAAAACGGCCCCGCTGGGCGAGCCGGTGAAGGGCGGCGGCACCCACCGGGACCGGCTCTCGGATGCCTTCACCGCGCTCAAGCCCGTCCCGGGCGGCGACACCGGTCTGTACGACACGACACTGGCCGCCTACCGGGAAGCGGTGGCCACGTACGTCAGCGGCACGTTCAACGCGCTCGTCATCCTCACCGACGGCTCCAACAAGGACGACGACTCGATCTCACGGGCCGAACTGATCAAGCGGCTGAAGACCGTCGTGGACCGCCGCCGCCCGGTACCGCTGATCGCGATCGCGGTGGGCCCGGACGCCGACCGGAACGAGGTCGACACGATCGCCAGGGCCACCGGAGGCGCGGGCTACGAGGTGAGCGATCCCGCCGAGATCCAGGCCGTTTTGCTCCGGGCGGTCATGCTGTCGGCCGGACTGACCGGCCCCGACTCGACGGCGGCCGGCCGGCCCTGAGTACGGCCCGCCGACGGGGCGCCGGGGCGTACGGCACGGCTCAGCCGATCCCGTCGGCGGGGGACCCCCGGAACCCCAGCGGCCAGCTGTGCACCGGCTCGCCCCGGTGCATCAGCTCGCAGTAGCGGCGGGTGGTGGCCGCCAGCGCGGCGTCCCGTTCCAGCCCGGCCTCCAGCGCCCGGTGGAAGGTGTCCACCTGCCACGAGGCTCCGTTCATCCGCCGTTTGCAGCGCTCCTCGATCACCCCGAGATAGAAGTCACGGTCCGCCGGCTCGATCTGCCACGCGTCCAGACCGGCGGCGGCGAGCGGCAGCAGTTCGTCGCGTACGAGCTTCACCACCGGCACGGTCGTCAGACCGGAGGCCCGGCCGGGGCGCGGCCAGCGCAGCTCCGCGTCGATGCCATGGCGGCAGGCGAGGTCGAAGTTGGCCGCCGCGTCGGCGAAGGGCAGCCGGCTCCAGACCGGCCGGGCGTCCTCCGCGAGCGCGCGCACCAGCCCGTAGTAGAAGGCGGTGTTGGCGATCACGTCGGTGACGGTGGGGCCCGCGGGCAGGACGCGGTTCTCCACCCGCAGATGCGGTACGCCGTCGGCGACCTCGTACACCGGCCGGTTCCAGCGGTAGACCGTGCCGTTGTGCAGTGCGAGTTCCTGGAGCTCCGGCACCCCACCACTGTCGAGCACCCGCATCGGGTCCTCGTCGTCGCAGATCGGCAGCAGCGGCGGGAAGTAGCGCAGATTCTCCTCGAAGAGGTCGTACGCGGAGTCGATCCAGCGCTCCCCGAACCAGGTTCTGGGACGTACCCCCTGAGCCTTCAGCTCCGGCGGCCGGGTGTCGGTGGCCTGTTCGAAGAGCGGCGGCCTGGACTCCTGCCACAGCTCCCGGCCGAACAGGAACGGCGCGTTGGCACCGAGTGCCACCTGCACCGATGCCATGGCCTGGGCCGCGTTCCACACATCGGCGAACCGGTCGGGCGTCACCTGGAGATGGAGCTGCACGGAGGTGCAGGCGGCCTCCGGAGTGATCGACGACGAGGTGCATGTGAGCCGCTCGACCCCTTCGATGTCGAGGGTGAAATCCTCGCCCCTGGCCGCCAGCATCTGTTCGTTGAGCAGGGTGTAGCGGTCGACGTCGGAGAGATTCGCGGAGACCACGTCATGCCGGGTGAGGGTCGGGAGAATTCCGATCATCACGATCCCCGCATCGACCTCACTCGCTTTGCGGTGGGCATATCCGAGGCCGGTACGGAGTTCCTCGGCGAGCTGGTCGAGAACCCGTCCGGCCAGCCGGTGCGGAGCCACGTTCACTTCCATGTTGAACATTCCGAGTTCGGTCTGAAAATCACCGCTCGCGATACGCTTCAGCACCTCGGCATTCGTCATCCGGGGCATCCCGTCGGAGCCCGCGAGATTCAGCTCGATCTCCAGACCCATCAGATTCTTGGGCCGATCGAACCCCTCCTCCGCCAGGAGTCGCCCCAGCACCGCCAGGCACTGCTGCAGCTTTCTGCGGTATTTCTGGCGATCGGACAGTCCGGAACCGCCCGCCTCGACCTTCTCACCCATCGAAGTGTCCCTCCTCGATCGAGTGGGCAGCCCGCGGCACCGGGCGCTCGCGTCACGATCGATAATGCCCACACGGAGTGATCCGTAACGCCCCGCCGACGCCGTGTACCGAGTAGAGTGTGGACATCGGTCGTGCGGCACATTCCTTTGGCATGGCGTGGCGTTCTGTATCCACTGCCCGACCGGCCGCGAAAAACGCCGACGAGTTTCGGCCGTCCGCGCCGGATGAAACGCCCCAGGCCAGACGCCTGCGTTCCACGCTTATCAGCAGAAACTACGCAGGAGATGGACTTAATAGTGCCTTGTCCGCAATATGCGGGACAGCTAGCAGAAACATGGCACGAACACGTGTCGTATAAACTCCCGTATACGAGGCAGAGAGTCGGCATCGGCCGTACAGCCATGCGCCCACCTCTGACCCCGCACGCTGACAGCGACGTCCGCACCCGCCCATGCTCCACCTCAAGCGTCACCCCTGTCTCCTGAGTGAGAGGCAACCCACCATGCATCTGCATGTTCCCCCGGCTCCCGCGCCCGCCTTGCGCAGCGTTCTCGCGGCACTCGGTTCCCCTACCGCCGTGCGCGATGCCCGCACCCCCGCTCTGCAGTCCGTCCAGGGGCCGCTGAGCCCAGAACTCCCGCTGCCTGTCCATGTGCTCGACCACGTCAGCCCGGCAGTTCGGGCGACCGCCCCCGAGGGACGTACGCCACGCACCAGGCTGGCCGGCTGGCGCTTCCTGATCCGCAGCGGTGACCGCGCCATCGCCGCCGCGGACACGATGCTCACCGCGGACGGCTGGGCCTTCTCGCGCTTCTTCGAGGGCCCGTACGTCACCGCGACGGAGCGGGCGGTACGGCAAGCGGAGACCCTGGGGACCGCGTACCAGCCCCGGCTGCTCTCGGTGCCCGAGCTCTACATGCTGACGCTCTGGCTGCACGGGGACACGGAAGCGGACGCCTCCACGGGGTCCCCCGCGCCGGCCGACATCCTGGTGCCTCTCGCGCCGGCCCCGCCCGGCATCGCGGCCCACCGTCCACACCTGGTCGCCGAGTTGCTGCCCATGATCGGAATGCGGCTCGCGCCCGCGCCACTCCTGCGTACACCGGCGTGAAACCGGAGCGCGGGCAGCGCGCCCGCGTCGCGTAATCCTCCCGTACCCCGCGGCCGCTATGGTCGCGGGGTACCTTTCTGTCCATCCAGCCCCGGGCGTGTCCTGAAAGTAGCGCCGTCCACCCGAAGGGCGAGCCCGGCCTGGCCCGGTTCGGCCACCCCGAACCACCCAAAAAGATGGTCAAGTTGAACTGAACCATCCGGCTGGGTGACACGTCCTTGAGCAGAAGGAAGCGCTGCCGCGAAATCCCTGCGGATTGCCGTCCGTAGGGCAACACTAGGGCGTGTCTGATAAATAGCGCCGTCCGCCCGGAGGCCAGGCGGGATGTGTCAGACACGACCTAGGACTGGACCAGACAGAATACGGGGGGCGGCCATGACCACATCGAGCCGCAGGACACTCACTACGACACAGCGAAAGAACTCGCCCATGTGCCAGCACCAACCAGCCTGTCCCACAGCCGACTCCGCCGACCGCGACGCCGCCCGACTGATGGCTCACCACCCGGAGCAGGGCTGGAGTCTGCTGTGCAATGGCGTTCTGCTCTTCGAAGACACCGGTGAACTGCTGCCCGACGGGAAGATCATCGCCCCGCACCGGCCGCTGCGGACCGAACAGGTGGTGACGGCGGCCTGACGCCGCCCGGCGGCGTCCGAACGCCGCCGGAATGACTGGGGCCGGCCCGGAGACCTTCCTCCGCACCGGCCCCGACGCATGTCCGGCCCCGCGAGCCCGTAGGCCCTGTCCGGCCGGACAGGACGTAGGCGTCAGTTGTCGTACGCGTCCAAGGGCGGGCAGGAGCAGACCAGATTGCGGTCGCCGAACGCACCGTCGATACGGCGCACCGGCGGCCAGTACTTGTCCGCCGCCGAGACCCCGGCGGGGAAGACCGCCTCGTCGCGGCTGTAGGCGTGCTCCCACGCACCGCCCAACGCGGCGGCCGTGTGCGGGGCGTTGCACAGCGGGTTGTCGTCCGCGGCCCACTCACCCGACGCGACCTTCTCGATCTCCGCGCGAATCGCGATCATCGCCTCGCAGAAGCGGTCGATCTCGGTCAGGTCCTCGCTCTCGGTGGGCTCGATCATCAGGGTCCCCGCCACCGGGAACGACATTGTCGGCGCGTGGAAGCCGTAGTCGATCAGCCGCTTCGCGATGTCGTCGACGCTGACGCCCGTCGCCTTGGAGAGCGGCCGCAGATCCACGATGCACTCGTGGGCCACCAGTCCGTTCGGACCGGTGTAGAGCACCGGGTAGTGCGGCTCCAGACGCTTGGCGATGTAGTTGGCGGCGAGCACGGCGACCTGCGTCGCGCGCTTGAGGCCCTCGCCGCCCATCAGCCGTACATACGCCCAGGAGATCGGCAGAATGCCGGCCGAGCCCCACGGAGCCGCCGAGATCGGGCCGACACCCGTCTCGGGCCCGGCCGCGGGCTGGAGCGGGTGGTTGGGCAGATACGGGGCGAGGTGGGCCCGTACCCCTACCGGGCCGACGCCGGGACCGCCGCCGCCGTGCGGGATGCAGAACGTCTTGTGCAGATTGAGATGCGACACGTCGGAACCGAACCTGCCCGGCTTCGCCAGCCCCACCAGCGCGTTGAGGTTCGCGCCGTCGACGTACACCTGGCCGCCCGCGTCGTGCACGGCCGCGCAGATGTCACCGATGTGCTCCTCGAACACCCCGTGCGTCGACGGGTAGGTGACCATCAGGACGGCCAACTCGGCACCGTGCCGGGCGATCTTGGCGTGCAGGTCCTCGACGTCGACATCGCCGTCCTCGCGGGTCTTGACGACGACGACCTTCATGCCGGCCATCACCGCGCTCGCCGCGTTCGTGCCGTGCGCGGAGGACGGGATGAGACAGACGGTGCGTCCCGTGTCGCCGTTGGCCCGGTGGTACGCCCGTACCGCGAGCAGGCCCGCGAGTTCGCCCTGCGAACCGGCGTTGGGCTGGAGGGAGACCGCGTCGTAGCCGGTGACCTCGGCGAGCCGCTCCTCCAGTTCCCTGATCAGCGTCAGATAGCCCTGCGCCTGCTCGGCCGGCGCGAAGGGGTGCAGCGCGCCGAACTCGGGCCAGGTGACCGGCTCCATCTCCGTGGTCGCGTTCAGCTTCATCGTGCAGGAGCCGAGCGGGATCATGCCGCGGTCCAGCGCGTAGTCACGGTCCGCGAGTCGGCGCAGATAGCGCAGCATCGCGGTCTCGGAACGGTACTGGTGGAAGACGGGGTGCGTCAGATAGTCGTCGGTCCGCAGCAGCGCGCCGGGCAGCGCGTCCCCGGTGGCCGCGTCCAGCGCCTCGATGTCCCCGCTCACACCGAAGGCCGTCCACACGGCGGCCAGTTGCGTACGGCCGGTGGTCTCGTCACAGGCGAGGGAGACATGGTCGGCGTCGGCCAGGTGGAGATTGACCCCGCCCTCACGGGCGGCGGCGACCATCTCGGCGGCGCGGCCCGGGACGCGGACGGTCAGCGTGTCGAAGTACGCGCCGTGCACGATCTCGACGCCGCCGGCACGCAGCCCCTCGGCGAGCAGCGTGGCGTAGCGGTGGGTACGGCGTGCGATGGACCGCAGCCCCTCGGGGCCGTGGTAGACCGCGTACATCCCGGCCATGACGGCGAGCAGCACCTGCGCGGTACAGATGTTGCTGGTGGCCTTCTCGCGGCGGATGTGCTGTTCGCGGGTCTGGAGCGCCAGCCGGTACGCCTTGTTGCCGTCGGCGTCCACGGAGACCCCGACGAGCCGGCCCGGCAGGCTGCGCGCGAACTTCTCGCGTACGGCCATGAATCCGGCGTGCGGTCCGCCGAAGCCCATCGGGACCCCGAAGCGCTGGGTGGTGCCCACCGCGATGTCGGCGCCCAGCTCACCCGGTGAGGTGAGGAGCGTCAGCGCGAGCAGATCGGCGGCGACGGTGACGATCGCGCCGAGGCCGTGCGCCTGCTCGACCACGGGCCTGATGTCCCGTACGGCCCCCGAGGCGCCCGGGTACTGGAGCAGCACTCCGAAGACCCCGCGCTCGGCGACCTCGGCCGGAATTCCTTCGCTCAGGTCCGCGACGACGACCTCGACACCGGTCGGCTCGGCGCGGGTCTCGATCACGGCGATGGTCTGCGGCAGCGCGTCGGCGTCCACCAGGAAGACACCGCCCTTGACCTTGCCGACCCGGCGGGCGAGCGCCATGGCCTCCGCCGCCGCGGTGCCCTCGTCCAGCAGCGAGGCCCCCGAGGTCGGCAGCCCGGTCAGCTCGGCCACGACCGTCTGGAAGTTGAGCAGCGCCTCCAGCCGGCCCTGGGAGATCTCCGGCTGGTACGGCGTGTACGCGGTGTACCAGGCCGGGTTCTCCATGACATTGCGCAGGATCACCGACGGCGTGTACGTGCCGTAGTAGCCGAGCCCGATCATCGGCGCGAGCACCTGATTGCGGTCCGCGAGGGAGCGCAGCTCGGCCAGCACCTCGGCCTCGGTGCGTGCCCCCGGAAGCCGCAGAGCCTCCGTGCTCTTGATGACGTCCGGCACCGCGGCGGCGGTCAGCTCGTCGAGCGAGCCGTAGCCGACCTGCGCCAGCATCTTCGCCTGCGCCGGCGCGTCGGGCCCGATGTGGCGCTGCTCGAAGGGGGTGCCTCGCTCCAGCTGGGAGAGCGGAATGCGGTTGACGGTCATTGCGGAGGCCTCCTGGTCGACGCGACCTGTGAGGGGCACCGAGACACGGGTGCCCGAACGGCCTCCCCCTCTGTCATCTCGACCTGAGAGCTTCACCGGCCCGCCCGGAGGCAGCCCGGCTTTCACCGTCGGTGAGAGCGGATGCCGTCCGACGCCCGCCCTGCTTTCCAGAGTGACCTCGTCCGTGCGGTACGGGGGCCTGAGAGATTCCGGGGAGGATTTGCTCCTTCGGCGCCTCCGGCCATCTCTCCGGAGGACTCTCCCGCACGGGGTCAGCAGCCGCTTGCCAGCCTACCAGCGCGGCCCTCGGCACAACTTTCGAGTGGCCGACGTCCGAAATCTGCACTTTTGTAGTATTCACAAGCAGTTGCGACCAGTTGCGACCAGTTGGAGGGACCGTGGAGACCGACATTGATCCGCGCAGTCTGATAGGCCGCAAGGCGTTCGACCGCAACGGCCATAAGCTCGGGACAGTCGACGAGGTGTACCTCGACGACGCCACCGGGATCCCGGAGTGGGCCGCCGTCCGTACCGGACTCTTCAGTCGCGACGCCTTCGTCCCCCTCGCCCCCAGCACACTGTCCCAGGACGGTCTGCGGATCCCGTTCGAGCGTGCGCTGATCCGCGACGCCCCCGATTTCGGTGTCGGCCGGCATCTCTCCCCCGACCAGGAACTCCAGCTCTACCACCACTACGGCCTGGCCCTTCCGGACCCCGAGCCACCCGAACGGCCCTCGTCCCTGTCCGACCGTGACTCCGAACGCGACTTCGGTCGGCTGGCCGGCCAGGACGACTGACCCGCCTCCCCTGGCACCAGGGGCAGCGGCTCGGAGAGCTCCAGATCGGGGTCGTCGGCCCAGAAGGTCCGTACCCGCCCCGGCGCGGACCCCGGCTCCTCGAATCGTACGGTGACCCTCCGCAACCCGCTGCCCTGCACCCAGCCCGCACCGAACTCCCGATGGCGTACGTCGTGTCCCGCCGGGAAACGCCGCTCGGCGGGCGCTTCCGGTATCTCCGCGGGCCCACCGCCGCCGCGCCCGGCCGCCCCGGGCGCCGCGGTCCCGTCACCGACCGCCCCTCCCGCGCCCGCACCCGCGGTCCCCGCCGCGTCCGCACCCACCGGCTCGCGCTCGCGCCCGTCCGCCGACGCGTGCGCCCAGGCGGCTGCCTCGTCGGCCGCCGCCTGGGCGAAGAGGTCCTCCTGCGTGAAGTCCGCGAGCCCCGTCACACCCACCCCGAGCAGCCTTACACCGCCCGTGGTGTCCACCGACTCCAGCAGCCGCCCCGCGGCCTCCCGCACCACCCCCGGGTCGTCCGTGGGCCCGCGCAGGGTCTCCGAGCGGGTCAGGGTCGAGAAGTCGTACCGCCGCACCTTGAGGACGACGGTCCGCCCCGAGCGCCCGGCCGCGCGCAACCGCTCCACGCACCGGTCCGCGAGCCGGTCCACCTCCGTGCGCACCCTGACCCGGTCGTGCAGATCGACATCGAAGGTGTCCTCGACCGACACGGACTTGGCATCGCGCTCGGACACCACGGCCCGGTCGTCACGTCCGAGCGCCATGCGGTACAGCGAGGCGCCGTGCGCCTTCCCCAGCAGCCGTACGAGCTCGTCCTCACCCGCCCCGGCCAGATCGGCGACCGTGGTCATGCCCGCCCGGCGCAGATGGTCCCCCGTCGCCGGCCCGACCCCGGGCAGCGTACGCACCGACATGGGCCCCAGCAGCGCGCGCTCCGTACCCGGCTCGATGAGCACAAGGCCGTCCGGCTTGGCCTGCTCGGAGCCGATCTTCGCCAGCATCTTGGATCCCGCGAGCCCCACCGAACCACTGAGCCCCGTCACCGCCCTGATCTCCCTGCGCAGCCTCTCACCCGCCGCCAGCGCCGAAGCGGTGTCGTCGGCCGAGCCGCCCGCCTCCAGGTCCACGAACGCCTCGTCCAGACTCAGCGGCTCCACCAGCGGCGAGAGCCTCCCCACCAGCTCCATCACCTGCTCGCTGACCGCGCGGTAGAGCGCGAAGCGCGGCACGAGATAGGCGGCGTTGGGCGCCAGACGCCTCGCCTGGGCCATCGGCATCGCCGAGTGCACCCCGAAGCGTCGCGCCTCGTACGAGGCCGTGGAGACCACCCCACGCGGGCCCAGACCGCCGACCACCACCGGCTTTCCGCGCAGACTCGGCTTCGCCGCCTGCTCGGCGGCGGCGAAGAAGGCATCCATGTCCAGATGCAGGATCGTCGGCGCGGATCTCACATCACCGATGCTCCCTCACGCCACTGACAATCGGCCGGAGACGCGGGTCAGACAGCCCGGTCCCGCCGCCGTCTGGCCAGTTCATCGGCGGGGTTGTTGCCGATCAGCGTCTCGCCGGTGTCGATCCGCTCCCCATGGAGCTGGGACAGCGCGGCCTCGACATCCCGCCACACCACACCGACCGCGATCCCGAAGACCCCCTGGCCCCCCTGGAGCAGGCTCACCACCTCGTCGGGCGAGGAGCACTCGTAGACGGTCGCGCCGTCGCTCATGAGCGTCACCCGGTCCAGATCCTGGAAGCCGCCCGCCCGCAGATGCTGGACCGCCGCCCTGATGTTCTGCAGGGCGACCCCGGTGTCCAGGAACCGCTTCACGATCTTGAGGACGACCACATCCCGGAAGCTGTAGAGCCGCTGGGTGCCCGACCCGTACGCCGGGCGCACACTCGGCTCGACGAGTCCCGTGCGTGCCCAGTAGTCCAACTGGCGGTACGTGATCCCCGCCGCCGCGCACGCGGTCGGGCCCCGGTATCCGACCGTCTCCGCGCCGGGGTCGGGGGCACTGCCGTGAAGCGGATACGGACCGCCCGCCGCCGTACTGTCGCCGCTGCTTCTCACGCCGACCCTCCGTCCTTGACCTGCCCTGTCGAAGGTAGGCAGTCACCCGGGGTGCGTCAACGATCGCCACACTCGCCACGCCGAGTGATAATCACCCTGAGTGTGGTTTCCCGTGCCCCTTTCGGGGAAAGGCTGACCGAATGCGCTGACAAAGCCCGGCGCAGCGCTCACCGGCCGCTCACTGGCTGTTGGTCCCGAAGTCCTCCGGAGAGATCTGATCGAGGAACTCGCGGAACTTCTCCACCTCGTCCTCCTGCTCATCCGGGATGGCGATGCCGGCATCGTCCAGAACCCCGTCACTGCCGTAGATCGGCGTGCCCGTGCGCAGCGCGAGCGCTATGGCATCGGACGGCCTGGCGCTCACCTCGACCCCGCTCGCGAAGACCAGCTCCGCGTAGAAGACCCCTTCACGCAGGTCCGTGATCCGGACCTCGGTGAGCTCCTGGCCCACCGCTTCCAGCACGTCCTTGAAGAGATCATGGGTCAGCGGCCGGGCCGGGGCCATGCCCTGCTGGGCGAAGGCAATGGCGGTCGCCTCCCCCGGTCCGATCCAAATGGGGAGGTACCGGTCGCCTCCCACTTCACGCAGGAGCACGATCGGTTGGTTGGAGGGCATTTCCACCCGGACACCCACAACGTCGAGCTCGTTCACACAGCAACCCTAGGACGTGCCCGGCAGGTTTGGGTAGTCGGACTCCCCCATGATCAGTCCGGCCGGACCCCGAGAGCGGTCCGGACCAGAGCCGCGTGAAGCCGCGTGGAGAGCGCGGCCAGCTCCTTGGTGGTCTCCTCGGCACGGGCCCTGGTCTGCGGATTACGGTGCCGGCGCAGCGGCGAGACGACCTGTTCGACCAACCCGGCCTCGCGTTCCGCGGCCGCCTTCATGACCCGCAGATGCCGTGGTTCCAGACCGAATCGTCCGAGATCCGAGACGAGCCGGGCCACCGTGACGGCACCGGCGTCATAGCCGCCGTCCGTCAACGGCGTGATGAGGCCGTACGACTCCCACTCGTCGAGCAGGCTCTCACCAACTCCGGCGGCGGCCAGCAGCTCGTCACGGCCGATACGCGCGGCGGTCGGAACCCCGGGCTCCGCATCCGGGACTACACTCAGCGGCCCCCGCTGGGGGCCCGGCATCTGGACGTGCTCGCCGCGCCCCAGGGCGTCCAGCTGCTCCCTGATGACCTTCAGGGGCAGATAGTGGTCCCGCTGCATCCGCAGCACCCGGGCCAGCCGCTCGACATCCCCGGGACTGAACTTCCGGTAACCGGAGGGGGTCCTGTCCGGCTCGACCAGGCCCTCCGCCTCCAGAAACCGGATCTTGGAGATGGAGATGCCGGGAAACTCGTCCCGCAGCCTGGCGAGCACCGCGCCGATGCTCAGCAGCGGCTCGCCCGTGGGGGCGGTGCCGGATCCGGCACCGCCCTTCGGTGTGCGCAGCATGGACCTTCCCTGAGGGTCACACGCCCCGCTGGCTCGCGTAGAAGACCAGCCGGTACTTACCGATCTGGACCTCGTCGCCGTTCGCCAGCAGGACCGAATCGATCCGCTCACGATTGACGTACGTACCGTTCAGACTGCCCACGTCCGAGACGGTGAAGCGGCCGTCGGCGCCCCTGCGGAACTCCACATGGCGCCGCGACACCGTCACATCGTCCAGGAAGATGTCGCTCTCCGGATGGCGGCCGGCCGTGGTCAGCTCACCGTCCAGCAGGAAGCGACTGCCCGAATTCGGACCGCGGCGCACCACCAGGAGCGCCGATCCCATCGGCAGCGCGTCGACCGCCGCCTGCGCCTCCGGCGTGAGCGAGGGAAGCGACGTCTGGCCGGTCACCTCGGAGTCGTACGCCTCAAGGCCCGAGATGGAGATCGTCGAGGTCGTCTCCGAAGCGCGCTCCGCGGGCGCCGCGCCCCGCAGCGGCGCGCCACAGTTGGAGCAGAACCGACTGGCTTCGGCGTTCCGGTGTCCGCACCTCGTACAAACAGGCAAGGCCGACATAGAGGGATCCTCCTGCCGCGACTGCCCCCCGGGGACAGATGAGTCCTCAAAACCTATGCGGCCGGGACCGGCAGGGTCAACAGACGACGCGCCGGGCGCCTCGCCACCCACCTGGTCACGGAAGAGCGGGCGCTCGCCGCCCGGCTCCTCGCTCTGGCCATGGCGCGATGCGCGATGGCGGGCGGAGCCGCCCTCCTCGCGTGCGCTCTTGCCGAACAACTTCGCAAACAACTTCACGGGCGATTCCCCTTGACCGAAACAGACCCGCCCGTGGGGCAGGACGAACCCTGAATGAATACACCTGCCGACCCGGACATCTTGACAACGTCCGTATCCACCGGACAGTTTCCACCACGCACCACGCTGATCGTGCGCCGACCCCCCGCAACCTCATGCCCGCGTACGGCTACTGCCATGCGCCCCCGCCTCACTGCGACGACGACCGAGCGTAGTCAGGACGCTTCGCCGGTCGCAAGGCATCCACAATGATCTTCTCAGCACGCGTCACCGTGGCTGTGGCCTGCTCCTTCTCCAGCGTCTGGACCACTCCGCCCGGAATGTTGAGGGCGGGCTCCAGATCCTGTGGCTTGCCGATGACCTTGAAGTCATACGGTGCCGTGACCGCCTTGCCGTCCACCTGCACGTCACCTCCCGTACCCGAGAAGTATGTATCGGCGACCACCCGGACGTCATTGACCTGGATGGCCTCGGCGCCCGCCGCCCGCAGTTCCTGGATCGCGTCGAGCAGCATGTCCGGCTCGACCGTGCCGCTGGGGTCGCTGATGGTCAGCGTGATTCCGGGCCCCTGCGCCGCGACCGTGCCGGCCAGGACACCCAGCTGCTGCTCCTTCTCGCGCGTCTGCTTGCGTGCCTCCTCGGCCTGGTCCGAGCTGGTCTCCAACTCGGTGCGCTGGGCGTCGAGACGCTGCTTCTCATCCTCAAGACGCTGCGTACGGTTGTCGAGTTCATCGAGGATGCGCACCAGGTCCTCCTGACGGGCACCCCGCAGCGCGCTGTCGTCATTGTTCGACGTGACCTGGATGGCGAGCCCGAGTCCGAGCACGAACAGCAGGACGGCGACGATCAGCTGGGCCCGGGTGACCCTCGGCGGCCACAGCCCCGCGGCCAGCCGCTGGCGGCCGGTGAGCTGTTGGCGCTCCGGCTCCGACGGGTTACCCGTACCGTTCTCGTCCCTGGGGGTCTCTCCGCCGCTCATCGGCCTCACGCCCGGAACACGTGCCGGCGGATCGCGGCAGCGTTGGAGAAGATACGGATACCGAACACGACCACCACGCCGGTGGACAACTGGGCGCCCACGCCCAGCTTGTCGCCCAGGAACACGATCAGTGCGGCCACGACCACATTCGACAGGAACGAGACGACAAAGACCTTGTCGACGAAGATCCCGTCGAGCATGGCGCGCAGTCCCCCGAAGACCGCGTCGAGCGCGGCGACGACGGCGATCGGCAGATAGGGCTCGACCACCGCCGGCACCTCGGGCCGGACCAACAATCCGACCACGACTCCCACGACGAGGCCCAGTACGGCGATCACGATGTGCCCTTCCCGGTGTTGGCCGCGCCCTGTCCGTTGCCCTTCCCGGCGTCGGCGGGCATCGGCTCTGCTGTACGTACGATCAGGCTCGGCGCGGCAGGCAGACGCACCTCGTCCTGATCCGAAATGCTGGTGCGGATACCGAAGTTCTCCTGGAGCGCGTGCAGATACTGACCGTCGGCACTGTCCTGGAACGCGGTGCTCAGCTTCTTCCCGTCCCCCACCGCGAGCACCGTGTACGGCGGCACCAGCGGCCTGTTGTCGACCAGTATGGCGTCGCCCGCGGCCCGGATAGCGGACAGCGAGGTCAGCCGCTGCCCATTGATCGCGATCGCTTCCGCCCCCGACTCCCACAGCCCGTTGACGACGCGCTGCATGTCGCGGTCGCGCACCCGGCCCGTATCGGAGAAGTCACTGCTCTCCCGCGGCCCGCCGCCATCGGACTCGGTGTCCTTGGCGTCGTCCACCACGAGTTGCACGCCCGGCCCGTGCACCGGCGTCGCACCCGCGAGCAGAGCGACCAGCTCGCCCTGGTCGCCGCCGTGAGCCCGCAGGGCCGCGCGCTGGCGCTCGCCCACCTCGGCGCGGAGTTTCTCGACCGTGCTCTCCAGCGTGTCCGCCGTGGCGGTCTCCTCGTCGATCCGGCTGATGAGCTCCTCGCGCTCCTTGGCCACCACGGGCGCAGAGATCCGCGCCTGGGCCGCGCCGACGGTGACCACGAGAGCGGCCAGCACCAGACCCGCGGCGAGGCCGAGCTTCGCCTTGAGCGTGCGCGGCAGCCCGCCTTCCTCCGCGTCCCTGCGGGCCGCCGCTTCCGCGTACCCCTCATCGAGGCTGTGGTCCATCACATTGTTCAGCAGCGACATCGACGCGTCGGGGCGCGGCGGCGGAGAGCCGGTGCTCCGAAAGGGGGGCTGCTGCGACATGACGCACATCGTCGCACGTCGGGGGCGCTACCGCCGAATGGCCCCACCGGCGCGCCGTGCGGCGGCCGATCACGCCGTACGGCACACCGGTGTCACACCCGCGAAGGGCCCTAATGACCTGCGCTGTCCACCACCGACGACCACTCGTCGAGCAGCGCCTGCGCCGACGCGTCATCGGGGCCTTCCGCCCACAAATGAGTGACGGCCTCGGCCGGGTCGGGCAGCACCATCACCCAGCGGCCGTCCGCCTCCACCACTCGTACCCCGTCCGTCGTGTCGACCTGCCGGTCTCCGGCCGCCTCGACGACGCTACGCATGACCAGACCCTTGACGGCCCAGGGCGTCGCCAGGTCCCGGCGCAGCACATGGGCACGCGGGATACGGGCGTCGATCTGGCTCAGCGTGAGCTGCGTACGCGCCACCAGACCGATCAGCCGCACAAAGGCGGCCGTACCGTCCAGGACACTGCTGAACTCCGGCACGATGAAGGCTCCGCGCCCGTCACCGCCGAAGATCGTGGTCTCCTCACGGCCCACCCGGGTCAGATCGTCCGGCGAGGTGGTCGTCCACTCCACCTGCGTGCCGTGGTACGCGGCGACCTGCTCGGCGATCCTCGTCGTGGTCACGGGCAGCGCCACCCGGCCGCTGCGGCGCTCGGCCGCGACCAGATCGAGCAGCACCAGCAGGGCGCGGTCGTCCTCGATGATCCTGCCCCGCTCGTCGACCAGCGACAGCCGCTCACCGACGGGGTCGAACCGCACCCCGAACGCGGCCCGCGCGGAGGCGACGATCTCACCGAGCCTGACCAGGCCCGAACGGCGCGACTCGGCCGTCTCGGTCGGCCGGGACTCGTCGAGGCCGGGGTTGATGGTCAGCGCGTCGACCCCGAGCCGGCCCAGGAGGCTGGGCAGCACGAGCCCAGCGCTGCCGTTGGACGCGTCGACCACGACCTTGAGCCCGGCCTCCGCGATCCCGGTCGTATCGACATTGCGCAGCAGCGAGCCGGTGTACGAGTCGAAGACGCTGGCCGGGAAGTGCAGATCGCCGATCTCCCCGGGGAACGCGCGGCGGTACTCCTGACGCGCGTACACCCGGTCCAGCTTGCGCTGGCCGCCCTGCGACAGGTCGGCGCCGCGCTCGTCGAAGAACATGATGTCCACGGAGTCCGGCACCCCGGGCGAGGTACGGATCATGATGCCACCGGCGCTGCCCCGGGCTGTCTGCTGCCGGGCGACGGGCAGCGGGACATTCTCCAGGTCCCGTACATCGATGGCGCTGGACTGCAGCGACGAGATCACGGCGCGTTTGAGCGCACGGGCACCACGTGAGTGGTCACGCGCCGTGGTGACGGTGGAGCCCTTCTTCAGCGTCGTGGCGTAGGCGCCCGCGAGCCGCACGGCGACTTCTGGCGTGATCTCGACGTTCAGGATGCCGGAGACCCCACGCGCGCCGAAGAGATGCGCCTGCCCTCGGGACTCCCAGATCACCGAGGTGTTGACGAAGGCACCGGCTTCGATGGTCTTGAACGGGTAGACCCGCACATTGCCCTGGATGATCGATTCCTCGCCGACGAGACACTCGTCGCCGATGACCGCGCCGTCCTCGATCCGGGCGGCGCGCATGATGTCCGTGTTCTTGCCGATCACGCAGCCACGCAGATTGCTGTGCTGCCCGATGTAGACGTTGTCGTGGACGACGGCTTTGTGGAGGAACGCGCCGGTCTTGACGACGACATTGGATCCGACGACGGTGTGCTCGCGAATCTCCGCGTCGGCCTCGACCTTGGCATAGTCACCGATGTACAGCGGCCCGCGCAGGACGGCGTCGGGATGGACCTCGGCGCCTTCGGCGATCCACACACCCGGCGAGATCTCGAAGCCGTCGATATCGACGTCGACCTTGCCTTCGAGCACATCGGCCTGGGCCTTGACGTAGCTCTCGTGCGTGCCGACGTCCTCCCAGTAGCCCTCGGCGATATAGCCGTAGACCTTCTTGCCCTCCTTCATCAGCTGAGGGAAGACATCACCGGACCAGTCCACCGACACGTCGGCCTCGACATAGTCGAAGACCTCGGGCTCCATCACGTAGATGCCCGTGTTCACGGTGTCCGAGAAGACCTGTCCCCAGGTGGGCTTCTCCAGGAAGCGCTCGACCTTCCCCTCTTCGTCCACGATCGTGATCCCGAATTCCAGTGGATTCGGCACCCGGGTCAGACACACCGTCACCAGTGCGCCCTTTTCCTTGTGGAAGGCGATGAGATCGGTCAGATCGAAATCGGTGAGCGCGTCACCGGAAATGACGAGGAAGGCATCATCCTTGAGTGCCTCCTCCGCGTTCTTCACACTCCCCGCGGTGCCGAGCGGCTTCTCCTCGTTGGCATAGGTCAGTTCCATGCCCAGCTCTTCACCGTCACCGAAATAGTTCTTGACGAGAGAGGCGAGGAATTGCACGGTTACGACGGTCTCACTGAGCCCATGGCGCTTGAGCAACCGCAGCACATGCTCCATGATCGGCCGATTGACGACCGGCAGGAGCGGCTTGGGCATGCTTGAGGTCATGGGGCGAAGTCGAGTACCTTCGCCACCGGCCATCACGACAGCCTTCATGTCGGAAGCGTCCTCCTTGAAGAGACGGTCTCGCCGACTTCACCCGTCTGGACAGAGGCCCCATTGACGTCGGGCGCGGGCCGGCGACACTGCGCGGCACCACATCGACGAGCTCAGTCGGCCACGTTGTCCGCCCTGACAAGCCGACGGACCTGGACCACATACAGGATCCCTGCCCACCAATACAGACTTGTACCCCAGATGGCGAACGCCCATCCGAAAACTTCAGCGAGTGACGCAAGCCAGCCGCTTCCGTCACTGAGGAGCAGGAGCGGGAAGGCGTACATCAAGTTGAAGGTAGCCGCCTTGCCGAGGAAGTTCACCTGGGGAGGCGGATAGCCATGCCTACGAAGGATGGCCACCATGACCAGAAGCATCAGTTCCCGGGCCAGGAGGGCCACGGTGAGCCAGAGGGGCAGGATCTCCCGCCAGGTGAGGCCAACCAGGGTGGAAAGGATGTAGAGCCGGTCGGCCGCGGGATCGAGAAGTCGCCCCAGGCTGCTGATCTGGTTCCAGCGGCGGGCGAGCTTGCCGTCGAGATAGTCGCTGACGCCGCTCAACATGAGCACCAGCAATGCCCAGCCATCACTCTTGGGCCCGCCGAACTCGGGGCGCAGGATCAGCCACAGGAAGAGCGGTACGCCGACGAGGCGAGCCATGCTGAGGATGTTGGGGATGGTGAGCACCCGGTCCGTCTGAACGCGAGTCTCCTGGACCTCCACCCGGGGGCCTCCTGTGTGGAACGTGCCAACGATGCTTCCTGACCCTACCCTCAGCGCCGGCACACGAGCGCAGGGGGGTATTGGGGGGGGGGAGGCGAGGCGAGGACGTCCGTAGAACGCAGAAATGCCCTGCACCAGAAGGTGCAGGGCATTCCCACAACAATTGTTCGGCAGCGTCCTACTCTCCCACAGGGTCCCCCCTGCAGTA
>NZ_JBIWLW010000030.1:0-118546 GCF_044766385.1 Streptomyces sp. NPDC102274
ATCGGGTTACGGCCCGACTTCGCGGAACCACCGGCGGAGTCACCCTCGACGATGAAGATCTCGCACTTCGACGGGTCGTTCGACTGGCAGTCGCTGAGCTTGCCCGGCAGCGACGCGCTCTCCAGCAGCCCCTTGCGCCGGGTGAGATCCCGCGCCTTACGGGCGGCGACCCGGGCCGTGGCGGCCTGGATCGACTTGCGGATGATGTCCGCCGCCTCGTTCGGGTTGCGGTCGAACCAGTCCGTGAGGTGCTCGTGCACGATCTTCTGGACGAAGGTCTTCGCCTCGGTGTTGCCGAGCTTCGTCTTCGTCTGGCCCTCGAACTGCGGCTCGCCCAGCTTCACCGAGATGATCGCGGTCAGACCCTCGCGGATGTCCTCGCCCGCCAGGTTGTCGTCCTTCTCGCGCAGGAACTTCTTCTCGCGCGCGTAGCGGTTGACCAGACCGGTCATCGCGGCGCGGAAGCCCTCCTCGTGCGTACCGCCCTCATGCGTGTGGATCGTGTTCGCGAACGAGTACACGCCCTCGCTGTACTGCGCGTTCCACTGCATCGCGATCTCGACCGAGAGCAGCCGCTCCTTGTCCTCGGCCTCGATGTCGATGACCGTCGGATGGATCAGCTCGCCCTTGCGCGAGTTCAGGTACTTCACGAAGTCGACGATGCCGCCCTCGTAGAAGTACGTGACCGTACGGACCGGCTCCTCGCTCGTACCCTCCGTCGCGTCCGTGCCCGCGACATCGGCGCCCACGACGGCCTTCGCCGACTCGCGCTCGTCGGTCAGCGTCAGGGTCAGGCCCTTGTTGAGGAAGGCCATCTCCTGAAAACGCCGCGACAGCGTCTCGAAGGAGTACTCCGTCGTCTCGAAGATGTCCGGGTCGGCCCAGAACGTCACCGTCGTACCGGAGTCCGAGGTCTCCTCGTTGCGGACCAGCGGAGCCGTCGGCACACCGAGCTTGTAGTCCTGCGTCCAGCGGTAGCCGTCAGTCTTGACCTCGACCGAGACCTTCGTCGAGAGCGCGTTGACGACGGAGACGCCCACGCCGTGCAGACCGCCGGAGACGGCGTAACCGCCGCCGCCGAACTTGCCGCCCGCGTGCAGCACTGTCATCACGACCTCGACGGCCGGCTTGTTCTCGGACGGAACGATGCCCACCGGGATACCGCGGCCGTTGTCGACCACGCGCACCCCGCCATCGGCCAGGATCGTCACGTCGATGGCGTCCGCGTGCCCGGCCAGGGCCTCGTCGACGGAGTTGTCGACGACCTCGTACACCAAGTGATGCAGCCCACGCTCACCGGTGGAGCCGATGTACATGCCGGGCCGCTTGCGGACCGCGTCCAAGCCCTCGAGCACGGTGATTGCACTGGCGTCGTACGAGGCGGTGACCTCGCCGTTCTCTCCAGTGGCGGTGGACGGAGTCTTCTCATTGAGGTTGCCGGAATCGGCCACGAAGCGCCCTTTCTGGCACAGCACAGGCCGTTCTCCGGCTAGCGGGAGCGGCTGCGTCGTTCGGCTTGTATCGACGGGTCCCGCAAGCAGAGCGGGATTTTCACCAGTCTACCGGTAGCGCCGACCCGAATGGGGGTTTGCCGGTACCTGAGTCCGCATGTGCCGCCCTGAATGAGCGCCCACCGACTCCCCATATTCGGGAAGGGGCTCCAAGAGGCTCACACCGGCATTGAGCGCTTCGGCCTGTCAACCTCCCACTACGGTGAGGGACACCTCAATCTCCACAGACGTCCCACCAGGACATCCCGGAGTCGCAGAGAGGGCCGGAGCAGCCCGGCGACCGGCCCGCGGCGGGCCACGCGACAGCACGCCGGACCCGCGGCCGCAGGGCGGCCGGCGGTCGGCAGCCGCGTCCCACCGCAGCCGAAACCCCTGGTCAGAGCCTTCTTCCAGCTGTCAAGGCGGAACCGGCGCCATCAGCCGTACGTGTCACCCGGGCCCTTGCTGCCCGGCGCCCGCAGTCGGCCGAACCGCTGCGGCGGACCGCCCGGACCCAGCACCTTGATCATCCGTACGGTGCCATGCCCCAGGTCCTCGTTCAGCCGGGCCACCAGCCGCGGCGCCAGCAGCCGCAGCTGCGTCGCCCAGGCCGTCGAATCGCACTGCACCGTCAGCACCCGCTCGTCATTGCCGTCGTCGTACCGCTGCGGCACACAGTGCTTCGCCACGTCCTCGCCGACGATCTGCGGCCACCGGCCCATGACCCCGCCCACGGCGGCCGGCGTCTCCCAGCCCCGCTCCGTGATCAGCCGGTTGATCGCCGCACCCAGCGGCAGCGGATCACGGCCGTCCGCCCGCGCCCCCGAACGCAGCCCGCCGCCACGCCCCGCCTGCCTCTTCTGCTGTACGGCGGCGCCCCGCGCCCGCGCCTGCTCCTTCGCCGCGCGCAGCGCGACCCGCGCCAGATCCACACCCGACGACTCCGGTGGCAGCGGCGCACCCGGAGCTCCGGAGACCCCGGGAGCGGCGGCGCCCGCCGCGGAGCCGGGCAGCTCGGCGGGCACCCCGGATCCGTCGGACCCGGCCGCCCCGTACGGCCCGCGAGAGGTACTCATACGCGCTCCACCGCACCGTCGGCCACCGTGAACCGCGCCCCGGCCAGCACCCCCGGCACATCGTCGTCCACGGCCGCCGTCACCAGCACCTGCTCACCCGGAACCACCAGCTCCGCGAGCCGCTCCCGCCGCCGCGCGTCCAGCTCGGCGAACACGTCGTCCAGCACCAGCACCGGCTCATTGCCCTCGGCGCGCAGCAGATCGTACGAGGCCAGCCGCAGCGCCAGCGCGAAGGACCAGCACTCGCCATGGCTGGCGTACCCCTTCGCGGGCAGCCGGCCCAACTTCAGCACCAGGTCGTCGCGGTGCGGACCGACCAACGTCACACCCCGCTCGATCTCCTGCTTGCGCACCTCGGCCAGGGCCGCCAGCAGATGCGCGTACAACTCGTCGCGCGATGTCGCCCCGGCGGCCACGAACCCGTCCGCGGCCCCGGGCACCGAAGCGTCATCGCCGGAGGTGCCGGGCGCCCCCGAATCGCCGGGATCACCGGCGGAGGAACGGTACTCCAGCGCCACCGGACCGCCCCCGGGAGCCAGTTGCTCATACGCCTTGTCCGCCAGCGGCTGGAGCGTCGCGATCAGATCGACCCGCTGCGCCAGCAGTTCCGCCCCCGCACGCGCCAGATGCTGGTCCCACACATCCAGCGTCGACAGATCCATGCCGCGCCCGCCGTGCCGCCGCGCCATGGCCGCCGACTTCAGCAGCGTATTGCGCTGCCTGAGCACCCGGTCGTAGTCCGACCGCACCCCGGCCATCCGGGGCGACCGCGCCGTGATCAGCTCATCGAGGAACCTGCGCCGCTCACCCGGATCGCCCTTCACCAGCGCCAGATCCTCCGGCGCGAACAGCACCGTCCGTACGATCCCCAGCACATCACGCGGTCTGACCTGCGAGGACCGGTTGATACGCGCCCTGTTCGCGCGGCCGGGATTGAGCTCGAGCTCCACCAGCTGCGAACGCTCGCCCTGGGTGACCGCGGCCCGGATCACCGCACGGTCCGCGCCCATCCGCACCAGCGGGGCATCCGACGACACCCGGTGACTGCCGAGGGTCGCGAGATAGCCGACCGCCTCGACCAGATTGGTCTTCCCCTGCCCGTTCGCCCCCATGAACGCGGTGACTCCCGGATCGAGCGGCACCTCGACCCGGGAGTAGGACCGGAAGTCGGCCAGCGACAGATGCGTGACGTGCATGGATGTACGCGGGCCTCCCCCGGCTGCGGGCTCTGCTACTTCGGCGTGTTCGGCTCGACCGCGTGGCCGCCGAACTGATTGCGCAGCGCCGAGACCATCTTCATCTGCGGCGAGTCGTCCTGCCGGGACGCGAACCGCGCGAACAGCGACGCGGTGATCGCGGGCAGCGGCACCGCGTGGTTGATGGCCGCCTCGACCGTCCACCGGCCCTCGCCGGAGTCCTCCGCGTAGCCCTTCAGCTGCTCCAGGTGCTCATCCGCGTCCAGGGCGTTGACAGCCAGGTCCAGCAGCCAGGAACGGATGACCGTGCCCTCCTGCCAGGAGCGGAAGACCTCACGGACATCGGTGACCGAGTCGACGCTCTCCAGCAGCTCCCAGCCCTCGGCATAGGCCTGCATCATGGCGTACTCGATGCCGTTGTGGACCATCTTGGCGAAATGGCCCGCGCCGACCTTGCCGGCGTGCACGGAACCGAAGTTGCCCTCGGGCTTGAGCGCGTCGAAGACCGGCTCGACCTTCGCCACGTTCTCCGGGGAGCCGCCGTACATCAGCGCGTAGCCGTTGTTCAGGCCCCAGACGCCGCCGGAGACACCGCAGTCGACGAAGCCGATGCCCTTGATGCCCAGCTCGACCGCGTGCTTCTCGTCGTCCGTCCAGCGGGAATTCCCGCCGTCCACCACCACATCACCGGGTGACAGCAGCTCGGCCAGCTCGTCGATCGTGGCCTGCGTCGCGGCACCGGCCGGAACCATCACCCACACCACTCGCGGACCCTTGAGCTTGCCGACCAGCTCCTGGAGGCTGTGGACATCGGCGAGGTCCGGATTGCGGTCGTATCCGATGACGGTGTGGCCTGCGCGGCGTATACGTTCGCGCATATTGCCGCCCATCTTGCCGAGACCGACGAGACCGAGCTCCATCAGGTGTTCCTTAAGCGTTGAGGCGATTCGTACCAGGGTTCGTACCCGGGTCCGAGCCTACGCCCGGACCCGGCCACTCACCTGTGGGGTCAGCCGCTCAGGCGTACCGGCATGATCAGGTACTTGTACGCCTCGTCCGCTTCCGCGTCGACCGCCGGGCGGCCGCTGAGCAGCGCCGGCTTCGTGGACGTCGTGAAGGAGAGCTGCGCGACCGGCGAGTCGATCGCGCTCAGCCCGTCGAGCAGGAAGGTCGGGTTGAAGGCGATCGAGATGTCATCGCCCTCCAGCTGCGCGTCGACGCGCTCCACAGCCTGTGCGTCATCGCTGGAGCCGGCCTCCAGGATCAGCACGCCCTGCTCGAAGCTGAGCCGCACCGGGGTGTTCCGCTCGGCGACCAGCGCCACTCGCTTGACCGCCTCGACGAACGGGGCGGTCTCGATTACCGCGACCGAGTTGAACTCGGTCGGGAAGAGCGTGCGGTACTTCGGCAGATCACCTTCGAGCAGCCGCGTGGTCGTACGCCGCCCGGCGCCCTCGAAACCGATCAGCCCCTCGCCGGCGCCCGCCCCGGAGAGCGCCAGCGTGACCGTGTCACCACTGGTGAGCGCCTTGGCGGTGTCCAGCAGCGTCTTGGCGGGCACCAGCGCGACCGCGGACACATCGGGGGCTTCCGGCTTCCACAGGAACTCACGGACCGCGAAGCGGTAGCGGTCGGTCGAGGCCAGGGTGACCGTGTCGCCCTCGATCTCGATCCGTACGCCGGTCAGCACCGGCAGCGTGTCGTCGCGGCCCGCGGCGATGGCGACCTGGGAGGCGGCCGAGGCGAAGACCTCACCGGGGACGGTGCCCGTCGCGGTCGGCATCTGCGGCAGCGCCGGGTACTCGTCCACCGGGAGGGTGTGGAGCGTGAAGCGCGAGGAGCCGCAGACCACGGTCGCCCGTACACCGTCTGTGGAAATCTCCACCGGCCGGTTCGGCAGCGCGCGGCAGATGTCGGCGAGAAGCCGGCCGGAGACGAGGACGGTGCCGTCCTCTTCGACCTCGGCGTCCACCGAGACCCGCGCCGAGACCTCGTAGTCGAAGCTGGAGAAGCTGAGAGCGCCGTCCTCGGCCTTCAGCAGAAGGCCTGCGAGTACGGGCGCCGGCGGACGGGCCGGAAGGCTACGGGCCACCCAGGCCACCGCCTCCGCGAGTACATCGCGCTCCACCCGGATCTTCACCGGAACCGCCTCCTGCTGTTGCTGGCTCGCCCTGCTGGCCTTCGTCGTCGGCTGTGATGCCGGGGACCAGTCTGACGTACGGCGCCGACAGTCGGTGCGGCTGCGGGTCAAGTCGGAGCGACAGCTGCCGGGGGCTCCGGGGCCGAGTTGTGCACAGGGCCTTCTTCGAAGCGGATTCCCCGTTAACTCTGAGTGGCAGTAGTAGTAGGGCCTGTGGAAACCGTGGATAACGCCATCCGCGCAGGTCAGACCCGTTTTTTTGTCCACCGGCCCTGTGGGCGCAGTCAGTGGACAACCCGGTCGTTCTGTGGACGGGCGAAAGTTCTGCACAACCGGTGCACAGGGCACAGGGACTTCTCCCCAGCCGCGTCCCCAGCTTTACCCACGTTCCCCACAGCCCAATCGACCTCCTTGGTGTGACGCCTTTCACTCGACTCAGCGATCCCGAGGGTTTCGTTGCCGAACAGTGGACAGGGGTGTGGAGAAGCTGTGGGAAAGGGAGGCCCACCTGTGGGCTGCCAGTGGACAACAGCGTCGAGGCCCTGTGGAAGAATTTTTCGTCCACAGTCTGTGGAGCAGCGTCGGCCACAAATCCACAGGGCTCTGACCTGGACCGATGGCCCTCCGTCCGCTGCGCCTGTGGACGCAGCCTGGACAACTTCCCGGTCCCCAGGCTGTGGACGGAAGATCGCGACCCGATCTGTGGAGAAGAACCCTCCACCGCCAGGTATTCGAACAGCCAGGGCCGGGCGGCGACACGCGGACCCGGCCGCCGCGGGGTCCTGACACCGCGAAAAGGCGCTCAGGGACCGTCGCGGACGGTGTCCCTGAGCGCCTCGGCAGCGGGCGGAGAGCCGGCTGTCAGCCGTTCTTGATGCGGTTGGTGAGCTCCGTGACCTGGTTGTAGATCGAGCGCCGCTCGGCCATTAGCGCGCGGATCTTCCGGTCCGCGTGCATCACGGTCGTATGGTCCCTGCCGCCGAACTGCGCGCCGATCTTGGGCAGGGAGAGATCGGTCAGCTCACGGCAGAGGTACATCGCGATCTGCCGGGCCGTCACCAGCACCCGGCTCCTCGACGAGCCGCAGAGGTCCTCCACCGTCAGCCCGAAGTAATCGGCGGTCGCCGCCATGATGGCGCTCGCGGTGATCTCCGGGGCCGAGTCCTCCCCGCCCGGGATCAGATCCTTGAGCACGATCTCGGTGAGCCCGAGGTCCACCGGCTGCCGGTTGAGCGAGGCGAACGCCGTCACCCGGATCAGCGCTCCCTCCAGCTCGCGGATGTTCCGCGAGATCCGGGAGGCGATGAACTCCAGTACCTCGGGCGGGGCGTTGAGCTGCTCCTGCACCGCCTTCTTACGGAGGATCGCGATACGCGTCTCCAGCTCCGGCGGCTGGACGTCGGTGGTCAGGCCCCACTCGAAGCGGTTGCGGAGCCGGTCCTCAAGGGTGATCAGCTGCTTGGGCGGCCGGTCCGAGGAGAGCACGATCTGCTTGTTGGCGTTGTGGAGTGTGTTGAAGGTGTGGAAGAACTCCTCCTGCGTCGACTCCTTGCTCGCCAGGAACTGGATGTCGTCGACCAGCAGGATGTCGACATCCCGGTACCGCTTGCGGAAGGTGTCGCCCTTGCCGTCGCGGATCGAGTTGATGAACTCGTTCGTGAACTCCTCGGAGCTCACGTACCGCACGCGCGTGCCGGGGTAGAGGCTGCGCGCGTAATGCCCGATGGCGTGGAGCAGATGCGTCTTGCCGAGCCCGGACTCCCCGTAGATGAAGAGCGGGTTGTACGCCTTCGCCGGGGCCTCGGCGACCGCGACCGCGGCCGCGTGCGCGAACCGGTTGGACGCCCCGATGACAAACGTGTCGAAGAGGTACTTGGGATTCAGCCGGGCATGCGGCTCGCCCGGACCCGGGGCCGGGGCGGGCTGGGCACCCAGCGGCCCCAGCGGTCCGCCGTGTGGACCCCCGCGGCCGACATTGGGCCCGCCGTGACGCGGTGACGGCGGCTCCTGGAGATCGTGCCGTTCGGCGCGCTGTTCGTACGGAGAGCGCTCCTGACCCTGCGGCTGCCGGTAGTCGTGCTGCGGCTGCTGCTGATGAGCGGTGGCGTACGGGTCGCGATCCTGGTAGCCGCCGGGCCGGGGCTGCTGCCAGGACAGGTCCTCCTGGGTCCGCGGCCAGGCGCCGGGATCGGGGCGCTGCTGCTGATAGTCCGGGTACGCGGGCCGTACCGACGGCATGCCGTCGTCCGACGGTCGGTGCCCGTAGCCGTCGTATGTATCGCCCTGCCGCTGTTCGTCATGGGACGGCCCCTGGTAGCGGTGCTGCTGGGGCACGGGCGGGGCCGGCGGCGTCGGCTCGGCCGCCGAGTCGTCGACGGTGATGGCGATCCGGATGGGCCGGCCGCACTCATGGCTCAGCGTCTCGCTGATGAGAGGGGCGAGCCGGCCCTCCAGGACTCTCTTGCCCCATTCATTGGGGACGGCGAGCAGTGCGGTGTCGGCGACGAGCGCGAGGGGCTGGCAGCGTTCGATCCACTGTTTGTCCTTGGGCTCGACGCCCTGCTGGCCCTCCCTGAGGAGCTGCTCCAGCACTCGTGGCCACACTGCGGCAAGATCGGCAGGTACATCAGCCACAAGGCACGCTCTCTCGCAGGTCCAGGTCCCACGAATGCGTGGTTCTCGGGACGGGATGGGAAGACCGGCAGGAAATGAAGCCGGAGTTCAGCCACGGTAGTCAGGGCGACCCGCGCGGTTCAAGTTGTTGTCCACAGCCTGTGCACAATGGAGCCCGGCTCGGAGCGGGTTTGACCGGATGGCGTAGCCGCGCGTACCGTGACCAGGTCGAGTTGTCGATGGCTGCTGCCGCCTGCCTCCGATGGGCAAAGATCACGATCTGTGGTTGTGAAGCGGTGCACTCGAGCGTGATCGCGAGCTTCTCAGCTTCTCGTGGGCGCACGGTGACAGCCAGGCGATGTCCCGCCATCCACACATCATTTTCTGGAGCCCCCGAGTGAGCAAGCGCACCTTCCAGCCGAACAACCGTCGTCGCGCCAAGACCCACGGGTTCCGGCTGCGGATGCGTACCCGTGCCGGCCGCGCGATTCTCGCGACTCGCCGTGGCAAGGGTCGCGCCCGTCTGTCGGCCTGATCGCCTGATCGCCAACAGGTCATGACGTGCTGCCTACCGAGAATCGGCTGAGGCGGCGCGAGGACTTCGCGACCGCGGTACGCCGGGGACGCCGGGCCGGACGCCCGCTTCTCGTCGTCCATCTACGCAGCGGTGCAACGGACCCGCACGCGCCTGGGGAGAGCGCCTCCCCGACGCGTGCGGGTTTCGTCGTGAGCAAGGCCGTGGGTGGAGCCGTCGTCCGTAACCAGGTGAAGCGGAGACTGCGTCATCTGATACGCGAACGACTGTCCGAGCTGCCCCCCGGTAGCCTGGTTGTCGTACGGGCGCTGCCCGGAGCAGGCGACGCCGAATATCCACACCTGGCCCGAGACCTGGACGCCGCCTTGCAGCGGCTGCTGGGAGGGGGCACGCGATGAAATACCCGCTGCTGGCTCTGATCAAGCTGTACCAGTGGACGATCAGCCCGCTGCTCGGGCCCGTCTGCCGGTACTACCCGTCGTGTTCGCACTACGGATACACGGCCATCGACCGACATGGCGCGGTGAAGGGCACGGCGCTGACCGCCTGGCGCATCCTGCGGTGCAATCCGTGGTCGCCGGGTGGTGTGGACCATGTCCCGCCGCGCAAACGCCCGCGCTGGCATGAATCGCTGCGCAATGCCTGGCGCGGCGGAAAGGGCGGACACTCCGCCGCTGGCGCGCCCTCCGGGGGATCGGCCCCCGACGCCCCGAGCCCGGCCGCAGAGACCTCGCCCAAAGCTCAAGGAGCCTGATTAGTGGACACGATTGCCAGTCTCTTCAGTTTTATCACCACACCTGTTTCATGGGTCATCGTCCAGTTCCACTCGCTGTACGGGATGATTTTCGGCCCCGACACAGGCTGGGCCTGGGGACTGTCCATCGTGTCCCTGGTGGTACTGATCCGGATCTGTCTGATCCCGCTGTTCGTCAAGCAGATCAAGTCGACCCGCAATATGCAGGTGCTCCAGCCCAAGATGAAGGCGATCCAGGAGCGCTACAAGAACGACAAGCAGCGTCAGTCCGAAGAGATGATGAAGCTGTACAAGGAGACGGGTACCAACCCGCTCTCCTCGTGTCTTCCCATCCTGGCGCAGTCGCCGTTCTTCTTCGCCCTCTACCACGTGCTCTCCAGCATCGCGAGTGGCAAGACCATCGGTGTCATCGACCAGGGGCTGCTCGACAGCGCGCGTCAGGCGCATATCTTCGGTGCCCCGCTGGCCGCCAAGTTCATGGACAGCACCGACAAGGTCGCGTCCCTGAACGCCTCGCTGACCGATGTACGGGTCGTCACCGCGATCATGATCGTGATGATGTCGGCGTCGCAGTTCTACACGCAGCGCCAGCTGATGACGAAGAACGTCGACCTGACGGTCAAGACGCCGTACATGCAGCAGCAGAAGATGCTGATGTACATCTTCCCGCTGATCTTCGCCGTCACGGGTGTCAACTTCCCCGTCGGTGTGCTCGTCTACTGGCTGACCACGAACGTGTGGACCATGGGCCAGCAGATGTATGTGATCAACCAGAACCCGACCCCGGGCAGCAAGGCGCAGGACCAGTACTTGCAGCGTCTGCTGAAGAACATCACCGCGCACAGCGAGGTTCGGTCCCGACGTAAGCGCAACATCGTCCAGGCGATCGTGGCCAAGGGCCCGGATCGTAATGACAACGAGCGCAAGTTCTTCACGAGCCTGGCCAAGGCGGGGCTGGCCGCGCAGCCCGACGGAACGGTGATCAAGAGCGACACCGCCGCTGCCGAGGCGGAGTCCGGTGCCGCGGCGAGGCGGCACCAGCCCAAGCGCCAGACCAAGGCGAAGCGGCAGTCCGCCGCCACTCCGTCGGGTACGGACAAGCCCGCTCAGCCCATGGACTCCGAGGACGCTGGTGAGCCGGCGAAGACTTCGTTGCAGAAGGGCGAGCCGCAGGACACCAAGTCCAAGCCGTCGGGCAAGCCCGCCGCCGGTTCCGCACGCCAAGCCAAGTCGGGGCAGCGTAAGGGCCAGCAGCGGCCCAAGCACCCGTCCAAGAAGTAAGAAGGAGTCCATCCGTGACGGAAGGCACCATCTCCGCCGCCGAGTCCGCCGACGAGGGGGGCGACACCCTGACCCGCCTGGAGCAGGAAGGGGAGATCGCGGCCGACTACCTCGAAGGTCTGCTCGATATCGCTGATCTCGACGGCGATATCGACATGGACGTCGAGGCCGACCGGGCCGCGGTCTCGATCATCAGTGACTCGGCACGGGATCTGCAGAAGCTTGTCGGACGCGACGGTGAGGTGCTGGAGGCACTTCAGGAGCTGACTCGGCTCGCCGTGCACCGGGAGACCGGCGACCGCAGCCGGCTGATGCTGGACATCGCCGGCTTCCGGGCCAAGAAGCGCACCGAGCTGGCCGAGCTGGGCGCCAAGGCCGCGGACGAGGTGAAGAGCACCGGTGAGCCGGTGAAGCTGAACCCCATGACACCCTTCGAGCGGAAGGTCGTGCATGACGCGGTCGCCGCCGCGGGTCTGCGCAGTGAGTCCGAGGGCGAGGAGCCGCAGCGCTTCGTCGTGGTGCTCCCTGCCTGAGCGGCCCATTCTTTTCGGCCCCGTCTGTTGCACAGACGGGGCCGATCTTTGTCAGCCTGATAGTCAGCCACCGGTCGGTGGTTCGGTATGGAAGGACGGTTCCCGTGACGGAGGCAGCAGAGCTTCCCCCCGCACCGGACGAGGCACGCACTGTTTTCGGTGAGTTCTTTCCGGAGGCTGTCCGCTACGCGGAACTACTGGCGGACGCGGGGGTCAAGCGCGGCCTGATCGGCCCGCGCGAGGTGCCACGGCTGTGGGAGCGGCACCTACTGAACTGCGCGGTGCTCTCCGAGGTCGTGTCCGAGGGCGTAACGGTCTGCGATGTCGGTTCGGGCGCGGGGCTCCCCGGGATCCCGCTGGCGCTGGTACGGCCCGATCTGAAGATCACGCTGCTGGAACCGCTGCTACGGCGGACGAACTTTCTTCAGGAAGTCGTCGAGCTGCTCGGCCTGGACCATGTGACGGTGGTGCGTGGCCGGGCCGAGGAGGTCCTCGGCACCCTGCAGCCGGTGCATGTGGTGACGGCGCGCGCGGTGGCTCCCCTGGACAGGCTGGCGGGCTGGGGGGTGCCTCTGCTGCGGCCGTACGGCGAGATGCTGGCGCTCAAGGGTGACACCGCCGAGGAGGAGATCAACGGGGCCCGTGCCGCACTGAGCAGGCTCGGCGTGGTGGAGACCTCGATCCTGCATGTCGGTGAGGGCATCGTCGACCCGCTGGCCACCGTGGTACGGGTGGAGGCCGGGGAGAGCCCCGGCGGTGTGCGGTTCGCCACGAAGCGGGCCAAGGCCGCACGGGCCGGCCGTGCGCGGCGCCGCCGTTGAGCCGTACAGTCCGTACTGCCTACCAGTGATGCTCCATACAAGCTGCCATACCTATGCATTGCGGAGTGTCGTGACGGTGTAGCTCTGCGGCCCGTGCATCGTGTTTCACGTGAAACGTCGCTCACTGCTGCAGGGAATCATCGGCCGTGGCCGCGCTGCTGCTACACCGCGCGGCCGAAAGCCCCTCGTAAGGGGGGTGGGGTTGTCCACAGAGATGGATTCATCCACAGAACCACGGGCCTCGCTGGTTCACGACCCCGAAAGCATGGCAGGCTCTGTCCATTGCGAGTCTGAAGTCGAGGAGAGTGAATCCTTGCGGTCCGACGCCAACATCGCGGGACCGATGACCGATCCGGTCCCCGGTCCCCGTACCGAGTCGGCGGGGGAGGATGTTTCACGTGAAACACCGCCCCCGATGGACGACACCCCCATTGGCCGTGCTGCCCAACTGGCGGTGGAGGCACTGGGCCGCGCCGGTGAGGGGCTGCCCCGCCCAGAGCAGACGCGTGTCATCGTCGTTGCCAACCAGAAGGGCGGCGTAGGGAAGACCACCACCACGGTCAATCTCGCCGCCTCGCTCGCGCTCCATGGCGCGCGCGTTCTGGTGGTCGACCTCGATCCCCAGGGCAACGCCTCCACGGCGCTCGGGATCGACCATCACGCCGAAGTTCCCTCGATCTATGACGTCCTGGTGGAGAGCAAGCCACTTTCGGAAGTGGTCCAGCCCGTCCCGGACGTCGAAGGTCTCTTCTGTGCCCCGGCCACCATCGATCTCGCCGGTGCGGAGATCGAGTTGGTATCGCTGGTGGCACGGGAGAGCCGACTGCAGCGGGCCATCGAAGCGTACGAGCAGCCGTTGGACTACATCCTCATCGACTGCCCGCCTTCGCTCGGCCTGCTGACCGTCAATGCGATGGTCGCCGGCGCGGAGGTGCTGATCCCCATCCAGTGCGAGTACTACGCACTGGAGGGGCTGGGTCAGCTGCTGCGGAACGTCGATCTGGTGCGGGGGCATCTCAACCCCGCACTGCATGTCTCGACGATCCTGCTCACCATGTACGACGGCAGGACGCGGCTCGCCTCGCAGGTGGCTGACGAGGTACGGAGCCACTTCGGCAAGGAGGTGCTGCGGACGAGCATCCCTCGGTCCGTACGCATCTCCGAGGCACCGAGCTATGGGCAGACGGTGCTGACCTACGATCCGGGGTCCAGCGGATCCCTGTCGTATCTCGAAGCCGCCCGTGAGATCGCTCTACGGGGGGTCGGGGTGCACTACGACGCCCAGCAGGCCCATGCGGGCAGTCAGAACAGTCAGCAGAGTATGTCGGAGGGGATCCAGTGAGCGACCGACGCAGGGGATTGGGACGTGGGCTCGGTGCGCTGATCCCTGCCGCTCCGCAGGAGAAGCAGGTGACCCCTCCTGGAGCGGCCGCTGCCGCTCCAGGAGCGGCTCCCGTACTGACCGCGGAGCGGGGTGTGGCCGCCGCGAAGGTGACGTCGCTGCCGCAGGCCTCCGTGGTGCCGGAAGCGGAGACGGTCGCGCCGGAATTCGAAGCGGCGCCCGAACCGACGGCAACGGCAGGGGCGCACTTCGCCGAAGTGCCCATCGACTCCATCACGCCGAACCCACGCCAGCCGCGCGAGGTGTTCGACGAGGACGCCCTCGCCGAACTGATCACTTCCATCAAGGAAGTCGGTCTCCTTCAGCCCGTGGTCGTACGGCAGGTGGGGTCGGAGCGCTACGAGCTCATCATGGGCGAGCGGCGCTGGCGGGCTTGCCGGGAAGCCGGACTGGAGCGCATCCCGGCGATCGTCCGCGCGACCGACGACGAGAAGCTGCTGCTCGACGCGCTGCTGGAGAATCTGCACCGTGCCCAGCTGAATCCGCTGGAAGAGGCCGCGGCCTACGACCAGTTGCTCAAGGACTTCAACTGCACGCATGACCAGCTGGCCGACCGGATCGGCCGCTCACGGCCGCAGGTCTCCAACACGCTCCGGTTGCTGCGCCTCTCTCCCCCGGTGCAGCGCAGGGTCGCCGCTGGTGTGCTCTCGGCCGGTCACGCGAGGGCGCTGCTCGCGCTGGACGACTCCGAGGAGCAGGACCGGCTGGCTCACCGCATCGTGGCCGAGGGGCTCTCCGTGCGAGCGGTCGAGGAGATCGTGACCCTGATGGGTTCGCGCCCGCAGAACTCCCCCAAGTCGAAGGGGCCGCGGGCCGGTGCCCGGCTGTCGCCGGCGCTCACTGATCTCGCGTCACGTCTGTCGGATCGCTTCGAGACCCGGGTGAAGGTCGACCTGGGCCAGAAGAAGGGAAAGATCGTCGTCGAGTTCGCTTCAATGGACGATCTGGAGCGGATTCTTGGCACCCTCGCCCCGGGTGAGGGGCGCGTCCTGGACAAGGGACTCGCCGAAGAAGCCGAGGAAGACGACGAGAGCTGAGGCCCTCAGACAGCCCCCGGCGGGTCGTGTTCCATGCTTACCGGAACACGGCCCGCCCTTTGCTGTCTCGCGGTGTGCCGGACATCTGCGGGTGGATACGATGCGTTTGGTATGGCGCATCCACCTTGATCCATCCTGGAAGGAGCGCGGGGGCCATGCGATCGGTGAGCCGCAGTCGGCTGTTATCGGCCGGACTGGGTCTTGGAGTGCTCGGCGGCTTCGTCGGCAGCCTGCTTCGGGAGCGGAGCGCGCTGACAGCAGCCCGTGGCGCGGCAGGCGAAGGAAGTGAGGAACAGCCTCCATGGGGCGTCGGCTCGTACCGCTCACGCTGGACAACCTTTCCGACCTCCCCAAGCGCTGCCGAGCGTGTGTCTTCTGGGAGCTTGATCCGGTCAGCGGGGAAGCAGCGGTAGGGGCAGGCAGGGCTGAGGCCGAGAAGGAGGCTTGGATCTCGGCCGTTCTGCTGGAGTGGGGATCTTGCGGCCGCGTTGTGTATATCGACGATGTGCCGGTCGGCTTCGTGCTGTACGCGCCTCCGGCGTATGTGCCACGGTCCATGGCCTTCCCGACGAGCCCGGTCTCCCCGGACGCCGTCCAGCTGATGACCGCGTGGACGATGCCGGGGTATCAAGGGCAGGGTCTCGGCAGGGTGATGGTGCAGACCGTGGTGAAGGATCTGCTGCGGCGGGAGTTCAAGGCGATCGAAGCCTTCGGCAACGCTCGCTGGAAGGAGCCGGCCTGTGTGCTCCCCGCGGATCATCTGCTGGCAGTGGGCTTCAAGACCGTACGTCCGCATCCGACGTATCCACGGCTGAGGCTGGAGCTGCGGACCACGCTCTCCTGGAAGGAAGACGTGGAGCTGGCGCTGGACCGGCTGCTGGGAGCCGTCAAGAAGGAGCCCGCGCTACGGCCGCTCTGAGCCGGGCAGCGTAGACAGAAAGAGAAACGGGCCGACTCCCCAGGGGGAAGTCGGCCCGTTTCACGTGAAACATCGAGGGCCGGAGCCGCCGGCTTACTCGCCGATGAAGTCCTCAAGGTCACGTACGAGCGCGGCCTTGGGCTTGGCACCGACGATGGTCTTGGCGACCTCGCCGTTCTGGTACACGTTCAGCGTCGGGATGGACATGACGCCGTACTTGGCTGCCGTGGCCGGGTTCTCGTCGATGTTGAGCTTGACGATCTCGATCTTGTCGCCGTGCTCGGCCGCGATCGCCTCAAGCGACGGGGCGATCTGGCGGCAGGGTCCGCACCAGGCGGCCCAGAAGTCCACCAGCACAGGCTTGTCGCTCTTGAGTACGTCCTCGTCGAACGAGGCGTCGGTTACATGCTTCAGGTCGCCGGCCACGGCGGCCTCCTTAGGTTCGCGGGGTGTGGGTCGGTACAGCTGGTCAGACGGTGGCGGTCTTCTCCGGCACCGCGTTCTCGCTGTCGCTGAGCGCGGCGAGGAAACGCTCGGCGTCCAGAGCGGCGGAGCAACCAGTGCCCGCAGCGGTGATCGCCTGGCGGTAGGTGTGGTCGACGACATCACCGGCGCCGAAGACTCCGGACAGGTTCGTCCGTGTCGACGGGGCGGCGACGGTGAGGTAGCCCTCGGCGTCCAGGTCGAGCTGGCCCTTGAACAGCTCGGTCCGCGGGTCGTGGCCCACCGCGATGAACAGACCGGTCACGGGGAGCGCGGAGGTCTCACCGGTCTTGGTGTTGCGCAGGGTCAGACCGGAGAGCTTCTGCTCGCCGTGGATCTCGGCGACCTCGCTGTCCCAGGCGAACTTGATCTTGGGGTCGGCGAAAGCACGGTCCTGCATGGCCTTGGAGGCACGCAGCGTCTCCCGGCGGTGGACGATCGTGACGGACTTGGCGAAGCGCGACAGGAACGTGGCTTCCTCCATCGCGGTGTCGCCGCCACCCACCACGGCGATGTCCTGGTCCTTGAAAAAGAAACCGTCGCAGGTGGCGCACCAGGAGACACCGCGGCCCGAGAGAGTGTCCTCGTTGGCCAGGCCGAGCTTGCGGTGCTGGGAGCCGGTCGTGACGATCACGGCCTTGGCCCGGTGCACGGTGCCGGCCGTGTCGGTGACTGTTTTGATGTCACCGCTGAGGTCGACAGCGATGACATCGTCCGGGACGAGCTCGGCGCCGAAGCGCTCCGCCTGCGCCCGCATGTTGTCCATCAGGTCCGGGCCCATGATGCCGTCGCGGAAGCCCGGGAAGTTCTCCACATCGGTGGTGTTCATCAGCGCACCACCGGCGGTGACGGCGCCCTCGAAGACCAGCGGCTTCAGCGATGCACGCGCGGTGTACAGCGCGGCCGTATAGCCGGCGGGCCCGGAGCCGATGATGATCACATTACGGACGTCGCTCACGGGTTTCATCCTCGTCTCTGCAGACTGCCTACTGGGGCCGGATCAACGACTTTCACCCCATCCAACGGATCCTACGGGTCCTGCATTCCCGAGGTGTCCCGGCTCCACGAAGGGGGTCGTCAGCGGCGGAGGTAGGCGTGCTGCAAGAGGACTTTGCCCTTGCCGGAAGGGTCGCTCTCGACGCAGGCCGCGTCGATCACATAGGCCTGTACCCGGGTGCTGTCGGTGGCGTGTGGCAGAACGACGAGGTAGGCGCTGCCGCCCTGGTACGTGCCCGGTTCGGCGGCGAGGGTGGGCGCGGTGCTGCCCGTGCCCTGTCGAATGCAGGGCGGGACCTCGGGCTCGGGCTGGAGCAGCGGCGAATTCGCTGTGCTCCGGTCACCCCCGGCATCGCGAGGCTCCTCGACCTTCGAACCCCTGGACTCCTTGATCGCGGCGCCCGAGGCCAGTAGCGCGTCCACGCGGCTCTGGAGATGGGCTTCCGAGAACTCCTCGCTGTCGTTCGCCGGGGCGCTGGCCGTGGTGTCGCCGCTGTTGTCCGACACCCCGAGCGTCTGGATCAGGAGAACGCTGACGCCTACGGCCGCTGTGCCGAAGACGGCGCCCAGGACGGCGTTGCGGCGGCGACGGCGGGTGTGCCCGCTGCGGCCGGGGCCGGTGGCTGCCCTCGGACGGCCGGCGGGCCGGTCCGTTCGTACCGGGTCCGCCGACGTGGACTCCGCCGGGGCAGACGGTCCGGTCGGTGCGGCGACGGCCGGTGTCACGGGCCTGAGTGTCCCGGGCGTGGGTGTCTCGGGTGTGCGGGGCGAGGATGTCCGGGGCGAGGGCGATGTTTCACGTGAAACATCCGCGGTCTCATCGGGGGCAGTGGCGTTGAGGAGCGCCTCCGCCGCCAGCGCGGCATCGATGCGGCCGGCGACATCGGCCGGCATCCGGAGCGGTCCGGGGAGCGTGCCCAGCAGTCCCCGGATCTCTGTGAGCGATTTATGGACGTCCGCGCACAGAGCACAGCCGTCGAGATGGCGTCGTACATCGGCGGTACGGGACGGCGAGAGCAGTCCCTCCGTGAGATCGGAGATCTCCGAGACATCCGGGTGCTGAGCCGTGTCGGTCGTAGATGTCACGCGCGCCCACCTCCGCCCTTCACTCCAGCAGGATCACTCGGTCCTGGATCTCTTGGTTCCGCTGCCGGTGGGACGGATGCCCCCGGCGTCCGGTTCCTTCCCCTGTCGAGACTGCCGTTATCCCTGGTGGCCCCGCGTAGATGCGTGAGCATGGGCAGCAGTCTGGCCCGGCCGCGTGCGCAGCGGCTCTTCACCGTTCCGGTGGGTACGCCCAGAACCGCGGCGGCCTCTGCCACGGGGTAGCCCTGCATGTCGACCAGTACCAGGGCAGCCCGCTGATCGACGGGGAGTTTGGCCAGCGCCGCCAGTAGCTCGCGGTGGAGATCCTGGCGCTCCGCGGGGGCCTCGGCCGACTCGTGGGGCTCAAGGAGCTGCTCCAGACGCTCGGTGTCGTCCACGGGGGAGGTCCTGCGTGAGGCCGCCTTACGGGCCCGGTCGAGGCAGGCGTTGACGGTGATGCGGTGCAGCCAGGTGGTCACGGCGGACTGCCCCCGGAAGGTGTGGGCCGCCCGGAAAGCGGAAACGAGCGCGTCCTGGACCGCGTCGGCGGCTTCCTCCCGGTCACCCAGCGTCCGCAGGGCCACTGCCCAGAGCCGGTCCCGATGGCGCCGTACCAACTCGCCGAAGGCGTGAGGGTGGCCCGCGACATGAGCGCTCAGAAGGTCCTGGTCGCTTGAGTCGCCGAGTGCGGCATCGTCCAACAATGAGCCCCCCTCCCCTGATCCGTCAGCCGGTGAACGTGATCTCGGAGATGCCCCCGCGGAAGCGGTCGGCAGACCCGTCCGTCGGCAGTTCGGTGATGTGGATCAATACGTACCGGGTTCGCACGGGCTTGTCGAGAGTGGTCTTGAGAGTCTTGCCCACCGTCTCCAGCTTGGTGAGGCGCTGAGAGAAGTCCGCGAGCGCCGACGGGTCCGACGCGTCCGCGCCGGCCGCGAGTACCTCGGCCTTCTGGCCGCTGCGGTACATGCCGATGTCGATACCGGACACGTCCTGCACACGGCCCAGGTCGACGACGATTCCGCTGCCTTCCTTGCGGTCCGGCAGATTCCCGAAATTCGGGTAGTTCTTGTACTGGAGCGTGATCCACGCCGTTCGGGGCTTACCGTCGATGGCGTTCGGGACGAGGGCCGGCTTTATCCCGGACCCGCTGGGCATGAACTCCGCCGCGTCGGCGATCCCCAGCGGCTTGAGGGTCTTGGCCGGCTTGTCGTCGCCGGTGACCGGCTGGGTGGGCGGGGCGTCGGTCTCGTTGCCCCGGTCGAGGAGGCTCTCGGCGACCTGCCAGCTGCCGAGACCCAGCGCGGCGATGAGGAGCGCGGCGACGGTCCACTTGAGCGCCTTGCCGGTACGGCTCTGGAGCGGGGGCGGCGGGGGCGCCACCGGTGGGAGGGGAGGAGCCCCGAGGCCCGGCTGCGAGCGTCCGTAGGTGCCCTGCTGGTAGGTGGTGCGCTGGTACTCCGGCGGGGCGGAGAACGTGGGCTCGGGCGGCCGGATGCGCGGCATCTCCGCGACGGCCGCGGCCAGCTCGTCGGGGGTCGTGCACGGTGGTTCCTGGCGCGAGGCGGTGGCGCCGTCGTTGATCAGGGCGCGCATGGCGAGCTCGGAGAGACCGCGATGGATCCCGGCACGCACCTGGTCGGGGGCGATGAGCCCGACGCCCTTGGGAAGGCCGGAGAGCCCGTACGCGTCGGCTTCGTAGGGCCAGCGCTGGGTCAGTGCCGCGTAGAGGAGCGCCCCGATCGCCTCGGTGTCGGTCCGCTGCGGCCGGTCCGCGCTGATCCCGCGCAGAGCGGCGTTCACGGCAAGGCCGCGAATGCGGTACTGACCGGTGGACGTACGCAGCACCGCTCCGGGCGTCAGCCGTAGATGGGCGAGCCCCTCACGGTGGGCCGCCGCCATGGCCTGGGAGATCTGGATGACGAGCTGGTACGCCTCGTGGGCCTCCAGCGGCCCCGAGGCGAGGAGCGCGGTCAGCTCGACCGCGTCGGGCAGCCACTCGTGAACGACGTAGACGAGGTCGTTCTCCTCGACGGCGTCCAGGACCTGCACAAAGCGGGGGTCGCCGAGCAGGGCCGAGGACCGGGCCGCCGCCAGTACGGAACGGGCCCGTGGATGGTCGGCCGGGAGGAGATGCACGCCGACGGCGCGGCGCAGCTTCTCGTCGACCGCTCGCCAGCTGCTGAAACCGTCCAGACGGGTGACACACTCCTCCAGGCGGTAGCGTCTGGCGAGTTTATGGCCGCTGTGCAGCTCGGGCGCAGAGAGGCCCGGCCCGGTGTTCTGCCGTTCGCTGCCCATGTCCGGTGCGGACTTCTCCGCCTCGTTCTGGGCTTCCGCCAACCCGTCGGTCGTGGCCTTGCCCGCCTTGGCGGCCAGCGGTTCATCACCGCTGTTGTCGGCCACGTCGACGGCAGCCGTGCTACGTTCCGCCACCGTCGCTCCTGCCTCCCCATCCGTTGCGCACTATCCAACAGCCAAGCCAATTGTGCCCACAGTTGGACGCTATGCACGACACGCGGCAGCCGGTGAAGGTTGTGCTGGACCGTGCCGCGTTTACCGTCCGAGACGTCCCCGCACCATGCCGACCATGGCGTTCATCTCTTCGATCCGCATCTTCTTCGCCGCGACGAAGAAGAGGGCCAGCAGGGCGAGACCGCCGCCGAGCAGAGCCACCAGCGAGCTGAGGGCGCTGCTGCCCAGAGAGTTCAGGACGGCATAGGCGATCGCGCCGGCTACGAGGGCTCCGGGGACGGCCGCCAGGCAGAGCCGGGCGTACGTACGCAGGACGCGGCCGCCGTCCAGATCGCCGCCCAGCCGGTTCCGCAGCCTGCGCCAGGCGACACCGACACCGACCGCGTAGGCGAGCCCGTAGGAGGCGGCCATGCCGACCACGGCCCAGCGGGAGGGCAGGACCACATACGAGACGCCGGAGGCGGCGGCGTTGACCGCGGCGACGATGACCGTGTTGTAGAAGGGCGTCCGGGTGTCCTCGTAGGCGTAGAAGCCGCGCAGGACGACGTACTGCACGGAGTACGGGATGAGTCCGAGAGCGAATGCCATCAGGATGAAGCCCATGGAGCGTGCCGATTCCAGGCCACTGGACGAGAACATCAGGATGGACAGCGGAACACCCAGGGCGAGGAACCCGAAGGCGATCGGCACGATGGCGACCGCCGAGTTGCGCAGTCCCTGGGAGATGTCGTCGCGTACCGCCCCCGGGTCGCCGTCGTGGGCGGCGCGGGAGATCCTGGGCAGCAGCGCGGCCATGACGGAGACGGTGATGATGGCCTGCGGCATGCCCCAGATCAGCTGGGCGTTGCTGTAGGCGAGGATGCCGGTGCCGTCCTTGCCGGAGGCGACGCCGGCGGCGGTGGCGAGCTGGGTGACGACCAGGACTCCGGCCTGGTTGGCGAGGACGAACAGAACCGTCCACTTGGCCAGCTTGACCGTCTTGCCGAGGCCGTGGCCCTTCCAGTCGAAGCGCGGGCGGAACCGGAAACCGGTCTCACGGAGGTAGGGGATCATCGCGAGCGCCTGGACGACCAGACCGAGCAGCGTACCGATGCCCAGCAGCCGCACGCCGTCCGGCGGGATCGTCTTCACGGTCATGCCCGAGTCGGCGGCGGTGCCGTACACCCAGATGAACAGACCGAACGTGGTGATCATGACGATGTTGTTGAGGACCGGAGTCCACATCATCGCGCCGAACTTCCCGCGCGCGTTCAGGATCTGTCCCATCACCACATGCACGCCCATGAAGAAGATCGTGGGCAGGCAGTAGCGGGCGAAGGTGACGGCGACGTTGTTGGCGGCCGCGTCACTGGCGATCGGATCGGACATCAGACGTACCAGCCACGGCGCCCCGAACACCGCGAGGGCCACGATTGCGCCGAGCGCCACCATGACGAGGGTCAGCAGCCGGTTGGCGTAGGCCACGCCACCGTCGTCGTCGTTCTTCATCGCCCGCACGAGCTGCGGGACGAACACGGAGTTGAGACCGCCCCCGACGGTGAGGATGTAGATCATCGTCGGCAGCGTGTACGCCACGGTGAAGGAGTCACCGAGCAGGGCCGCACCCAGCGCGGCGGTGATCACGAGGCTGCGTACGAAGCCGGTGAGCCGGGAGACCAGCGTTCCCGCCGCCATCAGCGCACTGGACTTGAGCAGACTGGCGGCCTTGCCTCCCGACTTCTTGGGGGGCGGCGGTGCGGGTGCGGCTTCGGGCTCCGGCGCGGTCAGTACCTGGCCCGTGCCCTGCTGGTCGCGGTAGAGGTGAGCGAACGCGTCCGGCGGCGGATTCTCGTCGCCGGCCCGGGAGACGAGGTCGTCGAGGCCGGTGAACTGGGTGGTCCTCGGGTCGTCCCCGTACGGGAGATGGCGCGTCGGCCCGGAGGGCTCGGGCGGCGGGGTCTGGGCCCAGATGCGGGGATCGGGCGCGTTCTGCGGGGCGGGCGGCTGCTGGTAGAGCTGGTGGGCCTCCGGATAGGTGCCGGGAGGCGGCGGCGGATGCGAGGCACGGTCGTACAGCGCCTCCGTCACCGGGTCCTGCGCGGAGAGGTCCTGTGACCAGTAGGGGTCCCGACTATAGGCATCCTGGACATAGGGATCCTGGGCGGACGGCGGAGTGGGCGGAATCCGGCCCGCCGGGTCGCCACCCGCGCCCTGCCCACGGTCACCGTCGTACGGCGCGTTCATGGTTACCCCACCTCATCGTCCCCGGCCGACCGGCCACGACATCGCTCAACGGTCCACTTTCTCACCCGCGCCCGACGCGTCCGTGCTTTCCGGACCGGTGTCCGGTGTCGGGTCACTCGGCTGCCCGGGATCTGTGTCCTCAACGGCCCGTGCGCCGTCGTCCGTGCTCTGTGTGTCCCGCGCGTTCCCGTCCGCGCCGCTGCCGTCTCCGCCGTCCGTGTCCTCCGCGGCTGCCTTACGGGCCACCGCGCGCTTGCGCTGGCTGTACATCTTGACCCCCGCGAGGACAAGAAGCAGCACACCGCCGGCGATGACGAGCATGACGGTCGGCGTGATCTCGGAGACCTTGACCTGGAACGTCATCGGACTGCCGTACGGCGTGCCGTCCACCGTGTACAGCTGGGCGGTCACCTGCACCGGCCCGTTGGCGTTGCCCGCGCCGGTGAACTTCACCGACTGGCTGTGCCCGCCGTCGATCTTGATCGGCTGCTCCGCGACCGCTTGGTCGCCGTCCAGCTTGAGCCGCGTCGGGTTGTCGGACTTCAGGCGCAGCACCAGATTCTGGACGCCCTGCAACAGCTGGTTCTGGACGGTCACCGGGATCGTCGCACTGCGCCCCGACAGTGTCAGAACAGACTTCGGGATGAGCTGCACCTCGGTGGTGAGGCCCACCAGATAGTTCTCCACCGTGTCGCGGTACTGCTGGGCCTCGTCCGGCTCCCCGCGCCACGAGGCCGACATCGACCGGGCGATCGCGTTGCCGAAAGGCGCGGCCACCCGGTCCGGAGCGCTGAGGATGGCCTTGAAGTTGTCGAGCCGCTCCTGTGTCTCCTTGATGTCCAGGAAGACCTCGGTCGGCAGCTCCTGGTCCCGCAGCTTCTTCGGGTAACGCGAAGAGCCGGGCACCTTGGTGGTGGCGTCCGAGTCGGGTGTGGCCGCCGCCGCGGCGATCAGATCGGACGGCTCGGTCCAGCGCTCGGGGTCCAGGCCCCGCAGCGCGCGCGCCATCGACTGTGCCTGGGCGGCGCTCGGCATCCGCTGGGGGGCGACGACGATGCTGCGCTGATTCTCCGGGTTCTGAAGCGTCACGGCCAGCGACTGGGCGAGGAACTTCTGGACCGCGAGGGTGGACGCGCCCGCCTCCGACATATCCCCCTGGAAGGCGGTGGAGAGCCGGGTGTCGGCGACGACGGCTGTCGTCCCGCCGCCGATCGGCCGTGCCGCGGTGGGGGTGTACGGCAGGTTGTCCTGGAGGTTGTCGCTGCGGGTGATGATCTCGTGGGCACCCGCCGAGGTGGCGACATCGACGATCGAGGGGTCGATCGCACCGTCCACGGGCCAGGCGAAGTCGACGGACGGCTTCACATGAAGGATGGTCTCCACGGTCTTCCCGGCCACATCCGTGGCGGGCTGCAGATGGCTGAGTGCTCCGGAGACGTCCTTGCCACGGTGGGCCAGCGACGCCAGGTCCGGATCGGCGAACGGCAGTGCGACGACCTTGCGGCCCCTCACCGCCTTCTCCAGGGAGTCCAGCCACTTGGTGGCCACGGCCTGATTCTTGCCGGGGACGGTCGTATCCCCGCTTCTGACCTGGTAGTTCTTGGTCATGGCGTCGGCGGTGGCGAGCAGGTCGGGGTCGATCACCCAGGTGACGGGAAGCTGATTGCCGAGAGAGACCAGCTGCTCGAGCCGCCCGCCGGGGGCCAGCTCCTCGGCCAGGTCGTCGTTCTCGAAGACGGGGGTCTGCTGATCGTCCGAGCCGGTCTCCGCGGACAGGTGCGTCGACGAGATGAGCGGCCAGAGGACAGTGAGCTGTGTCTTCTCCTCCGTCGCGTCCGGTTGCCAGGGCAGGAACGTGCGCTGGATGCCCAGCACCTGGTCGTACGGCGCGGACGAGGTCTGTCCGGTCAGTGAGACACCGAGCTGATAGACACCGTCCTGGCCGAGCCCGAGCTTGCTGACCGGTACCGAGAGCGCGAAGTCCTGGGGGATGCCGACGGCGAGCTTCGGGATGGTGACCTTGAACTTGCCGCCGATCGGGGCCACATCACCCGAGGTCCCGGTGCGCTCGGCGGCGTCATCGATGGCCGTCCTGCCGTACATCCGCGGGCCGACGCGCAGATCGACCTGCGCGTCGGTGATGGGGTTCTTGCCCTCGTTGGTCACCGTCCCCGAGACGGTGAGCGTGTCGCCCTTCACCGGTGCGCTGGGGGCCAGCGTGTCGAGCGACACATGGACCGTACGGGAGCCAGTGGCCGTGGTCGCGGCCTGGGCCGTGGGCGCCGCCGTCCCGGCCAGCAGACCCGCCAGGAGCGGCGCTCCGGCGAGCACGGAGGCTGTGCGCCGCAGCCACCGGCGGGCAGGAGAATGACCCATCCCCTGGAAGTCTGCCGCCTCCGCCACGCGCTCGCCCGTCCCTTGTCATCGTCGGTTGCCGTCGGTGGTTGTCAATTGCCGCGTCCACGCATGGTAACGATGTGCGCTGTGGCGAAGTGCTGGGGACTGCTCCACATGATCGGAAGAATCTCATGAGCCAGCGGAAACCTCCGCATCGAGGCGGGGCGGCCCGAAACGGGAGCGCCCGCGGGGGCCGCGGCACGTACCCTTTTCTGTTGTGCCGAAAGCCAATGAAGACAATTCCCGTGCCCTCAGTCAGGTGCAGCGCCGCGCGGTCAGCGAACTGCTGCGGGTGTCCCCCGTCGCCGACGACCTCGCGCGCCGTTTCCAGGATGCCGGATTCACCCTCGCCCTGGTCGGCGGTTCTGTCAGGGACGCCCTTCTCGGCCGGCTCGGCAACGATCTGGACTTCACGACCGATGCCCGGCCCGAGGATGTTCTGAAGATCGTCAGGCCCTGGGCGGATTCGGTGTGGGAAGTGGGGATCGCCTTCGGCACGGTCGGTGTCCAGAAGGATGCCCGTGTCGGAGACGCTGATCAGCGCTTCCAGATCGAGGTGACGACGTACCGCTCGGAGGCCTACGACCGGACATCACGCAAACCCGAGGTGTCCTACGGCGACTCCATCGAGGAAGACCTCGTGCGCCGGGACTTCACGGTGAACGCGATGGCCGTCGCGCTGCCGCAGAAGGAGTTCATCGATCCCCACGGCGGGCTGGAAGACCTCTCCGCCCAGGTGCTGCGGACCCCCGGCACCCCCCAGGAGTCCTTCTCCGACGATCCCCTGCGGATGCTGCGGGCCGCGCGGTTCGCCGCGCAGCTGAACTTCGAGGTGGCCGCGGATGTGGTCGAGGCCATGAGGGACATGTCCGGCCGTATCGAGATCGTCTCCGCCGAACGCGTACGGGACGAGCTGAACAAGCTGATCCTCTCCGCCCACCCGCGCAAGGGCCTGGCGCTGCTCGTCGACACCGGGCTCGCCGACCGCGTGCTGCCCGAGCTGCCGGCGCTGCGCCTGGAGAGCGATGAGCACCACCGGCACAAGGACGTCTACGAGCACTCGCTGACCGTGCTGGAGCAGGCCGTCGACCTGGAGGAGAACGGGCCGGACCTGGTGCTGCGGCTGGCCGCGCTGCTGCATGACATCGGCAAGCCCCGGACGCGTCGCTTCGAAAAGGACGGGCGGGTCTCCTTCCACCACCACGAGGTGGTGGGTGCGAAGCTGACCAAGAAGCGGATGACCGCGCTCAAGTACTCCAATGAGCTGGTGAGGGACGTCTCCCGGCTCGTGGAGCTGCACCTGCGCTTCCACGGCTACGGAACGGGCGAGTGGACCGACTCGGCGGTGCGGCGCTACGTACGCGACGCCGGGCCCCTGCTCGACAGGCTCCACAAGCTGACCCGCTCGGACTGCACCACGCGCAACAAGCGCAAGGCGGGCGCTCTCTCCCGGGCCTATGACGGCCTGGAGGAGCGCATCGCCCAGCTCCAGGAGAAGGAGGAGTTGGACGCCATCAGGCCCGATCTGGACGGCAACCAGATCATGGAGATCCTGGATGTCGGCCCCGGACCGGTGATTGGCGCCGCGTACACGTTCCTGCTGGAGCTGCGACTGGAGAACGGGCCGATGGAGCACAACACGGCGGTCGCCGCGCTCAAGGAATGGTGGGCCACGCAGAACTGAACCCGCCCCGGTCATGTTTCACGTGAAACATGACCGGGGCGCGATGCTCCGGGGGTGATGTTTCACGTGAAACATCACCCCCGCGCCCTGTGTGCCAGGGCCGCGGCCACGCCCAGATAGAGCACGGCCACCGTCGCCACGAGCGGCACGGAGCGGCCATCCGGCGGCAGCATCACCGCAGCCACCCCCGCCGCGCCGACGAAGGCGACATTGAAGAGGACGTCGTAGAGGGAGAAGATCCGGCCCCGGAAGTCGTCGTCCACCGCCGTCTGCACCACCGTGTCCGTGGCGATCTTCGCCCCCTGGGTGATCAGGCCGAGAACGAAGGCGGCGGCCAGGATGGGCGTGGGCGCGAAGGTCAGCCCCAAGGCCGGCTCCAGGACGGCCGCCGCTCCCGCGCACAGTGCCATCCACCCGTAGGGGCCGAGCCGTCCCACCGCCCAGGGCGTGAGAACCGCGGCGGCGAAGAACCCCGCCCCGGAGATGGCGAGGGCCAGTCCGAGCAGCGCCAGCCCGTCGGCCTCCCGCTCCGTCCAGGCGTATCTGCAGAGCATCAGCACCATCACCGTGAGCGCCCCGTAGCAGAAGCGCATCACCGTCATGGCGGCCAGCGCACCGGCCGCGGCCCCCCGCTCCATGAGATGCCGCACTCCGTCCGCGAGTCCGCGTGCGCTGGAGGACAGGGCGGTCCTCAACCGGGGCCGGCCACGCGAGGACTCTCCGGGCCCCAGCAGTTCGCGCGCCAGTAGGAGCGAGGTGAGCGCGCCGCAGAGATAGAGGGCGGCGCCCAGCAGCACCACGGCGGCGTCGGAGTCCGCGATCGTCAGCCGTACGACGAAGGCGAGGCTGCCGCCCAGGGTCGCGGCGAGCGTTCCGGCGGTCGGGGAGAGGGAGTTCGCGAGGACGAGGCGCTCATCGTCGACCACATGCGGCAGCGCGGCCGAGAGCCCGGCGAGAACGAACCGGTTGACGGCGGTCACGGACAGCGCCGAGACATAGAAGAGCCAGTCGGGCACGGAGGCCACGATCAGCACCGCCGTACAGCCCGCGAGGAGAGCCCGCAGTAGATTCCCGTATAGAAAGACTTGGCGGCGCTGCCAGCGGTCCAGCAGCACCCCGGCGAACGGGCCGACCAGTGAATACGGCAGCAGGAGTACGGCCATCGCGGAGGCGATCGCGCCGGGCGAGGTCTGTTTCTCCGGGGAGAAGACCACGTATGTGGCGAGCGCCACCTGGAAGACACCGTCGGCGGCCTGGGAGAGCAGCCGGACCGCCAATAGTCGGCGGAAGCTTCCGAGGCGCAGGAGCACACGCAGATCACGCACGACAGGCATGTGAGCCAGCGTCACACACGTGGCTTCGGCAGACACGGGAAGGGTCGCCGGACCAGCAGTCCGGCGACCCTTCCCGTGTGGCGTCGGTGTGGCGGGGAGGCCGCGCTCTAGCGCTCGACCTCGCCGGCGATGAACTTCTCGACGTTCTCGCGGGCCTGGTCGTCGAAGTACTGAACCGGCGGCGACTTCATGAAGTACGAGGACGCGGAGAGGATCGGGCCGCCGATGCCGCGGTCCTTGGCGATCTTCGCGGCACGCACCGCGTCGATGATGACACCCGCGGAGTTCGGGGAGTCCCAGACCTCCAGCTTGTACTCCAGGTTCAGCGGGACGTCACCGAAGGCACGGCCCTCAAGCCGGACGTACGCCCACTTGCGGTCGTCGAGCCAGGCGACATAGTCCGACGGGCCGATGTGGACGTTGTCGGCACCCAGGTCACGGTCGGGGATTTGGGAGGTGACGGCCTGCGTCTTCGAGATTTTCTTGGACTCCAGACGCTCACGCTCCAGCATGTTCTTGAAGTCCATGTTGCCGCCGACGTTCAGCTGCATCGTGCGGTCCAGGACAACGCCCCGGTCCTCGAAGAGCTTCGCCATGACGCGGTGCGTGATCGTGGCACCGACCTGGGACTTGATGTCGTCACCGACGATCGGGACACCGGCCTCGGTGAACTTGTCCGCCCACTCCTTCGTGCCGGCGATGAAGACCGGGAGGGCGTTGACGAACGCGACCTTGGCGTCGATGGCGCACTGCGCGTAGTACTTCGCGGCGTCGTCGGACCCCACGGGCAGGTAGCAGACCAGGACGTCCACCTGCTTGTCCTTGAGGGTTTGGACGATGTCCGCCGGCGCCTCGGGGGACTCCTCGATCGTCTGGCGGTAGTACTTGCCCAGACCGTCGAGGGTGTGGCCACGCTGGACGGTGACGCCCGAGGACGGCACGTCACAGATCTTGATGGTGTTGTTCTCACTGGCGCCGATGGCGTCCGCGAGGTCGAGGCCGACCTTCTTCGTGTCAACGTCGAAGGCGGCCACGAACTCGATGTCCCGCACGTGGTACTCGCCGAACTGGACATGCATCAGCCCCGGTACCTTGCCCGCCGGGTCGGCGTCCTTGTAGTACTCGATGCCCTGCACCAGTGAGGCGGCGCAGTTGCCCACGCCGACGATGGCTACGCGTACCGAACCCATTCCGGTTGCTCCCTGTGTGATGTCAGTGTTCGTGATGAAACCCTGCGGAGATGCGGGGCCTCACTTGGTGGTGTCCGCGGACGGATCCGGCGGGCCGGGATGTCCCGGGGGCGTGCCCCCGGAAGACGCGGCATCCCGGTGCCGGGGCAGGCCGTCCGCTTCTCCTGATGTGCCTTCCTGATCAGCGGGACTCCCGGGGCCGGACCGTCTCTGATCCCGTCCCGCCCGCTCGCTTTCGATGAGCTCGTTCAGCCAGCGCACCTCGCGCTCCACGGACTCCATGCCGTGCCGCTGAAGCTCCAGCGTGTAGTCGTCGAGGCGCTCGCGGGTGCGTGCCAGGGAGGCGCGCATCTTCTCCCGACGCTCCTCCAGCCTGCTGCGGCGGCCCTCCAGCACCCGCATCCGCACCTCACGCTCCGTCTGCCCGAAGAAGGCGAACCGAGCAGCGAAGTGCTCGTCCTCCCAGGCGTCGGGACCGGTGTGGGACAGCAGCTCCTCGAAGTGCTCCTTACCTTCCGCCGTCAGCCGATAGACGATCTTGGCGCGGCGGCCCGCCAGCGAAGCGGCGAGCGCGTCCTCCGGAGCGCTCCCCGGCTCCTCGATCAACCAGCCGTTGGCGACCAGTGTCTTGAGGCAGGGATAGAGCGTCCCGTAACTGAAAGCACGGAAGATCCCCAGCGACGTATTGAGCCGTTTCCGCAGCTCATAGCCGTGCATGGGGGACTCGCGGAGCAGACCGAGGACAGCGAACTCAAGGATGCCCGAGCGTCTGCTCACCCGTCGCCTCCTTTGCTGTCCGGACTTTTATGCCGTACTGATGTATCGATTCGATACATCCCGACGATAGAGCGGAGTGGGGGTCGCGACAAGAGGGGGCATGGTGAACGGCGTCACATCGCCAATTCTCAGGAAGCAACTTGCCTGATTTAGGGTGAACTTCAGCTCTCGGGTGGTTTTGACCGTGCGTAGTCTGTGCGGCATGCAGACCACCGGGAACCGAGTGACGCCGGTAAGCGTCAAGACTGTCGGCTTACCGGATGCATATCGGATGAGCCCGATGCCGGGCCGGTCCGTATTCATTTCGGGGGGACCGGAACTCAACTGCCGCTTCCAGGCGTTCGCGCCTGCCCGAGGAGTAGTCGTTCGATGAGCGAGCACCGTCGCAAACCGCCGCAATCGCAGGGGGGCGGTCGTGCCGCGGCCAGGCGTGCGGCCCAGCAGCCATCCGGCCGCCGCGCAGCCCCGTCCCGAGAAACCGTTTCGGCCTCACCCTCCGGTTCGTACGAGGAGGAGCCGCCCTACGGTGGCCGCGCCGCGGCCAGACGAGCCGCCCAGCGCGGTGGCCGCAGACGTGGGGGGGACGACGGCGGCGCCGGACGTGGCCGCGCTGAGCCGTACAAGAAGCGGCTGATCGACTACCCGCGCCAGGGCAAGTACGGCTGGCGCCGCTGGGTGCCGTCATGGAAGCAGACCACCGGACTCGGTATCGCCTTCGTCGGCTCCATCATGGTCGCCGGGGCCGTCGGCTACGCGGTGGTGCAGGTGCCGGACCCCAATCTCGCCTCGAAGGCCGAGAACAACGTCTACTACTGGGACGACGGCACCCAGATGGTCGCCACCGGCGGTGAGGTCAACCGGCAGATCATCCCGATCGAGAAGATCCCCGCGGACATGCAGAACGCGGTGATCTCAGCCGAGAACAAGACCTTCAAGGACGACTCGGGCGTCGATCCGATGGGTATCGGCCGCGCTCTGTTCAACATGGCCAAGGGCGGCGACACCCAGGGTGGCTCCACCATCACCCAGCAGTACGTCAAGAACGCCCGGCTGGGCGACCAGAGCCAGACCCTGAGCCGCAAGTTCAAAGAGCTGTTCATCTCCATAAAGGTGGGCACTCAAATGGAGAAGCCCGAGATCATGGCGGGCTATCTCAACACCTCCTACTACGGGCGAGGCGCCTGGGGTATCCAGGCCGCCGCCCGTACCTACTACGGCAAGGACGCCTCCGAGCTGAACGCCAGCGAGTGCGCGCTTCTTGCCACGGTCCTCAAGGGCCCGACGTACTACGACCCGGCCGGCCAGCCCGCCATCGACCCGACGGCCACCGAGGCGGCGAACACGAAGAGAGCCACCGATCGCTGGGCCTGGATCCTCGACGAGATGGAGAAGGACGGCCACCTCGAGCCGGCCGAGCGGGCCAAGTACACCAAGTTCCCGACGCCGGACGGAATCAAGAAGAATACCGAGCAGAGCGGCCAGATCGGCTATCTGGTCGATCTCGCCAAGGCGTACTTCGTCAACAACAACTCCCTGGGCCTCACGGCGGACGATCTCTCCAGGGGCGGCTTCGAGATCCACACGACCTTCAACAAGAAGAAGGTCGAACAGCTGAAGACCGCCGTCGAGAAGGTCTACGACGCCAACATCGACCCCAAGAAGCGCCCGGACACCGACACACACGTCCAGTTCGGCGGTGCTTCCGTCGAACCCGAGTCCGGCAAGATCGTCGCCATCTACGGCGGTCAGGACGCCACCAAGCACTTCACCAACAACGCCGACCAGACCGGCGCGCAGGTCGGATCGACCTTCAAGCCGTTCGTCCTGGCCGCGGCGATGCGGGACGGCGTACGCGATCCGGTCGACGGCACCCGTACACCTGTCTCGCCCGACAAGTCCATCTACAACGGCGACAACAAGCTGAAGATCAAGAACTACGACGGTTCGATCTGGACCAACGAGGAAGACAAGGAGTGGCTGCAGGTCAACGACGGCGACAAGTCGTACGGGCCCATCGATCTGCGCTACGCCATGCAGGAGTCGGCCAACTCCCCGTTCGTCCAGCTGGGCATGGACGTGGGCATCCCCCAGGTGCGTGACGCCGCCATCGACGCCGGCCTGCTGGACAGCTCCCTCTCCAAGTCGAACGTGCCGTCCTTCTCCATCGGCATCTCGGACCCCAGCGCCATCCGGATGGCCGGCGCCTACGCCACGTTCGCCTCCAGCGGCAAGCAGCGCGACCCCTACTCCGTCACCAAAGTGCTCCAGAGCGGCAAGACCGTCTACGAGCACGAGGACAAGGAGAAGAGGGCGTTCGACGCGCCCGTCGCGGACAACGTCACGGACGTGCTGAAGACCGTGGTGGAGAAGGGCACCGGTACGAACGCGCAGCTCGAAGGGCGCGAGGTGGCCGGCAAGACCGGCACCACCGACGGCAACAAGTCGGCCTGGTTCGTGGGCTACACCCCGCAGCTGTCGACCGCCATCGACATGTACCGGCTGGACGACGACGCGACGAACAAGAACCGCGAGTTCCTGAAGATGTTCGGCACGGGTGGCCAGGACAAGATCCACGGTGCCTCGTTCCCGTCGGAGATCTGGCACGACTACATGGAGGAGGCTCTCAAGGGGAAGCCGCCCGTGAAGTTCCCCGAGCCCCAGCCCATCGGAGAGGCCGTCTACGGCGGAGGCGCGTCCCCGTCCCCGACGGCGAGCGAGACCCCGTCCGAGTCGCCGAGCGAGTCGCCTTCCGAGTCGCCTTCGGAGACGCCGTCCGAGACGCCGTCCGAGACGCCGTCCTCCCCGAGCGAATCCTGCGACCGGCCGTTCGGCTGCAACGATGGCGGCGGCAACGGCAACAACGGCGGTAATGAAGGCAACGGCAACGGTGGGCCCGGCGGAGTAAGCGAATCGCCATCCGGCTCCTCCGGCGAGAGCGCCGGCAACGGCGGAGGCATCTTCGGAGGCCCCGGCGCAGGCTGACCTCCCGGGCCCGGGAGGCTGACCACCCCCACGCGGCACCGCCACGAGGGTCGCCGCACCGACACGTACCGACTCGCGTACGTGCACGGTGCGGCGGCCCTCGTCGTGTTCCGGGCGGCGTACGGCAGGATGGGCGCCATGCCCAGCGCAGGAGAGACATCCGTGGACCAGGACCGGCCGGACGTGCCGCCCACGCGGCGCGACGAGATCGCCGCGGCCGGCAGCGAGCTGATCGGCGGCCCGGTCGGGCGCTGGGCCTGGTTCGGCAGCAGCAGGCTCACCCCCGTACGCGTCGTCGCACTCGTGGCGATCGGCATGTTTGCGCTGGGCATGGCGCAGAAGATGCCCTGTTACGACTGGGCCTGGTTCCGCGGCACCAGCTCGCAGTACACGCACGCCTGCTACTCGGACATCCCGCACCTCTACCTGGGGCGCGGCTTCGCCGACAACCTCGTGCCGTACTTCGACCGCCTCAATGGCGACATGGAATACCTGGAGTACCCCGTACTGACGGGCCTCTTCATGGAAGTCGCCTCCTGGCTCACACCGGGCGGCTCCCCGCAGTACCGCGAACAGATGTACTGGATGGTCAACGCGGGAATGCTGATGATCTGCGCGGCGGTCATCGCGGTCTGCGTCGCCCGCACCCACCGGCGCCGCCCCTGGGACGCCCTGCTCGTCGCCCTCGCGCCGGCCTTCGCGCTCACCGCCACCATCAACTGGGACCTGCTGGCCGTGGCGCTCACCGCCGCCGCGATGCTGATGTGGTCACGCGGCCGCGTCCTGGCCTTCGGCATCCTCATCGGCCTCGCCACCGCCGCCAAGCTCTACCCCGTCCTCCTCCTGGGACCGCTCCTCCTGCTGTGCTGGCGGGCCGGGAGATTCCGCGAGTACGGAACGGCGGTCCTGGGCACGGCCGGCGCGTGGCTGGCGGTGAATCTGCCGGTGATGGTGCTCGCACCCGAAGGATGGAAGAAGTTCTACACCTTCAGCCAGGAGCGCCAGGTCGACTTCGGCTCCTTCTGGCTGATCATCACCCAGCGCACGGGCAAGTCCCTGGACGTCGGCACCGTCAACAACTACGCGATGCTGCTGATGCTCCTGGCGTGCGCGGGTATCGCGACGCTCGCCCTGACAGCCCCGCGCCGGCCGCGCTTCGCCCAGCTCGCCTTCCTCGTCGTGGCCGCCTTCATCCTCACCAACAAGGTCTACTCACCGCAGTACGTACTGTGGCTCGTCCCGCTGGCGGCCCTCGCCCGGCCGCGCTGGCGTGACTTCCTGATCTGGCAGGCCTGTGAGGTCATGTACTACCTCGGCATCTGGATGTACCTCGCCTACACGACAAGCGGCGACGCCCACAAGGGACTGCCCGCCGAGGGCTACCAGCTCGCCATCGCCCTGCACCTGCTGGGCACCCTGTATCTGTGCGCGCTGGTCGTACGGGACATCCTGATGCCCGAGAAGGACGGCGTACGCACCGACGGCTCCGACGACCCGTCGGGCGGCGTACTGGACCGCGCGGAGGACAGGTTCGTACTCGGCGGGGCGGCCCGGCCCACACAGCACGCCGCCCAGTCGGTGGAGGCGCCACGGGTCGAATGGGGAGTAAGGCCGCCAGGAGCCGCCTGAGGGGCCCGCGGGCCCGCAACACCGTCACGCCCGCCGCACCGTCCAAAAGGCCGCGGAGCGCCCCCTGGAGCGCTCCGCGGCCTTTCGCGTGACGTCCCGCTCAGCGGTCGGTCGTACCTCGGCGGTCGGTCGTACCGCTCAGCGGTCGACGAGACGGTCGAACTGCGTCGTCGTGTGCCGCAGATGAGCCACCAGCTCATCCCCGACCCTGGGCTCCTGCGCGTCCGACGGTACGAACAGGATCGACACCTGCATATGCGGCGGCTCGGCGAACCAGCGCTGCTTTCCGTCCCAGACGAACGGCGACAGATTGCGGTTCACCGTGGCCAGACCCGCCCGCGCGACACCCTTCGCACGCGGCATCACCCCGTGCAGCGCCTTCGGAGCCTCCAGACCCACCCCATGAGATGTTCCCCCGGCGACGACCACCAGCCAGCCATCGGAAGCGACCTTCTGCTGGCGATAGCCGAACCGGTCTCCCTTGGAGACGCGGGTGACATCCAGAACAGAGCCCCGGTACTCGGTCGCGTCATGATCACCCAGCCACAGCCGCGTACCGATACGGGCCCGGAAGCGGGTCTGCGGGAACTGCTGCTGCAACCTGGCCAGCTCCGCGGAGCGCAAATGACTCACGAACATCGAGTGCAGCGGAAGCCGCGCCGCACGCAGCCGGTCCATCCACGCGATGACCTCCTCCACCGCGTCGGAACCATCCGTACGGTCCAGCGGAAGGTGCAGGGCGAAGCCCTCCAGCCGCACATCCTCGATAGCAGCGTGCAACTGGCCGAGCTCCTCCTCCTTCACGCCATGGCGCTTCATGGAGCTCATGCACTCGATGACCACACGCGCGCCCACCAGCGCGAACACCCCATCGACGGACGAGACCGAACGCACCACCCGGTCGGGCAGCGGCACCGGCTCCTCACCCCGCCGGAACGGCGTGAGAACCAGCAGGTCACCACTGAACCAGTCCTTGATCCTGGCCGCCTCGTAGATGGTTCCGACGGCCAGCATGTCGGAACCGAAGCGCGTGGTCTCGTCCGCGAGACGCTCATGACCGAAGCCGTAGCCATTGCCCTTGCAGACCGGGACAACCCCCGGGAACTGCTCGATGACCGACTTCTGGTGCGCCCGCCAGCGCGCGGTGTCGACGTAGAGGGAGAGCGCCATGCCGGTCCGGAACCTTTCTCTCGGCTGCGGTGAATCAAAGAGATGGATGAACGAGGGGGAAGGAAACGAACAGCCGCCCGTCAGCGGCGCGACATATAGATGTCAAGCGCCTTGTGCAGCAACTTGTTGAGCGGGAAGTCCCACTCACCGATGTACTCGACGGCCTCGCCGCCGGTACCCACCTTGAACTGGATCAGACCGAAGAGATGATCGGTCTCATCGAGAGAGTCGGAGATCCCGCGCAGGTCATAGACCGTCGCCCCCATCGCGTACGCGTCACGCAGCATCCGCCACTGCATCGCGTTCGACGGCCGGACCTCACGCTTGTGATTGGCCGACGCACCGTACGAGTACCAGACATGACCACCGACGATCAGCATCGTCGCCGCCGCGACATTCTCACCCTCGTGACGGGCGAAATACAGCCGCATACGGTTCGGGTCCTCGTTGTTCAGCACCGTCCACATGCGCTGGAAGTACGACAGCGGGCGCGGCCGGAAATGATCCCGCTCAGCCGTGATCTCGTACAGCCGCTGCCACTCACCGAGATCCTCGTAGCCGCCCTGCACCACATCGACGCCGGCCTTCTCGGCCTTCTTGATATTGCGGCGCCACAACTGGTTGAAGCCCTTGAGGACGTCATCCAGCGACCGGTTCGCCAACGGCACCTGGAAGACATAACGCGGCTGCACATCACCGAAGCCAGCGCCGCCGTCCTCCCCCTGCTGCCAGCCCATCTTGCGCAGCCGGTCGGACACCTCGAACGCGCGCGGCTCGATATGCGTCGCCTCGACATCCCGCAGACGCTTCACATCCGGATCCTGGATGCCCGACTTGATCGCACCCGAGTTCCACCGGCGGATCACCACAGGCGGACCCATCTTCACCGAGAAGGCACCCTGATGCTTCAGATGCGCCAGCATCGGTCGCAGCCACTCGTCGAGATTCGGGGCGTACCAGTTCAGCACCGGCCCCTCGGGCAGATACGCCAGATACCGCTTGATCTTCGGCAGCTGACGGTAGAGCACCAACCCCGCGCCGACCAACTGGTCGTTCTTGTCGAACCAGCCCAGGTTCTCCGAGCGCCACTCCGTCTTGACGTCAGCCCATGCCGGGACCTGGCAGTGACTCGCCGACGGCAGACTCTGGATATACGCCAGATGCTGCTCTCGGCTGATGGTCCTCAGGGTCAGGCTCATGCGGGGCGCTCCTCGGCAGGTGTGTCCCCATCGATACAGGGGCTCCGGCTCTCGCGCCGAAGCCTACTGCGCCGATGGAGCGCCCCGTCTGGCTGTGGGCGGAGCGTCCGGCTATCCGACGACCCCACCGAACAGTCCGCCATGCGCCATTCCGAGGAAGAACCCGACCGCCGAGGCACCGAGTCCGATGATGATCAGGAACCGTTCACGTGTCGTCACGGAGATGAACTGCCCGTACGCGCCCGTCAGGACCCCCACGAGCCCCGCCCACGAACTGAGCAGATGCAGATTGTGGAAGAAAGCCGAGACGAAGGCGAGAACGCCCAGCGTCAGCGTCACCGCAACCAGGGTGTCCTGGAGCGGATGACGCTTGCCGTCCGTGGAGAACAGAGAGGTGGCGGAGTTCGGTCGCATTGCCTGTGCCATCTGGCACCTCCTGGCCTTGCCGGAAGGCGGCGCTTCGTAGCGCCGCGCACACCCGATGTCTACAGATTGCGTCCGCAGGCGACCGGATTTCAACCGGAAGCCGGTCTGTGAGTAGTCTGTACGGTCTGCGCCGGTGTCTGCCCATGCCAGAAACGATCCCCTCGCCCAGCGAGCAGGATTGTCAGTGGCGGCCGATACCGTTGCTTACGCATCACGACCCTCCTGCCACGGAACGACCGTGGCCGCTGAGTCCAAAGGAGGTGGGTTCCACATGCGTCACTACGAGGTGATGGTCATCCTCGACCCCGATCTCGAGGAGCGCGCTGTCTCCCCGCTGATCGAGAACTTCCTCTCCGTCGTCCGCGAGGGCAACGGAAAGGTCGAGAAGGTCGACACCTGGGGCCGTCGTCGTCTCTCTTACGAGATCAAGAAGAAGCCCGAGGGCATCTACTCGGTCATCGACCTGCAGGCCGAGCCCGCGGTCGTCAAGGAGCTCGACCGACAGATGAACCTGAACGAGTCGGTCCTCCGGACCAAGGTCCTCCGTCCCGAGACCCACTGAGCTCCTAGCTCAGAGGTCATCGGGTCCGAGCAGCAGCAAGCAGCCAGAAGCAATCCCCGCCGAGAGGTTCACCCATGGCAGGCGAGACCGTCATCACGGTCGTCGGCAATCTCGTCGACGACCCCGAGCTGCGCTTCACCCCGTCCGGTGCGGCGGTCGCGAAGTTCCGCGTCGCGTCCACTCCCCGCACCTTCGACCGTCAGACCAATGAGTGGAAGGACGGCGAAAGCCTCTTCCTGACCTGCTCGGTCTGGCGTCAGGCGGCGGAGAACGTCGCCGAGTCGCTCCAGCGAGGCATGCGCGTTGTCGTGCAGGGCCGGCTGAAGCAGCGGTCCTATGAGGACCGCGAGGGCGTCAAGCGCACGGTCTACGAGCTGGACGTCGAGGAAGTCGGCCCCAGTCTCAAGAACGCCACGGCCAAGGTCACCAAGACCACCGGCCGCGGTGGCCAGGGCGGCTACGGCGGCGGCCAGCAGGGCGGCGGAAGCTGGGGCGGCGGCCCCGGTGGTGGTGGCCAGCAGGGCGGCGGCGGAGCACCCGCCGACGACCCGTGGGCCACCAGCGCGCCGGCCGGCGGCGGTCAGCAGCAGCCGCAGAGCGGCGGGGGCAATGGAGGCGGCTGGGGCGGAAGCTCCGGCGGCGGCTACTCGGACGAGCCGCCCTTCTAGGGCGGGCTCGCACCCCACTTCTTGATCACACAGGAGAAACACCATGGCGAAGCCGCCTGTGCGCAAGCCTAAGAAGAAGGTCTGCGCATTCTGCAAGGACAAGACCCAGTACGTGGACTACAAGGACACGAACATGCTGCGGAAGTTCATTTCCGACCGCGGCAAGATCCGTGCCCGCCGCGTCACCGGCAACTGCACGCAGCACCAGCGTGACGTCGCCACGGCAGTCAAGAACAGCCGTGAGATGGCGCTGCTGCCCTACACGTCCACCGCGCGATAAGGGAAGGGTGACCGAATCATGAAGATCATCCTCACCCACGAGGTCTCAGGCCTCGGTGCCGCCGGCGACGTCGTCGACGTCAAGGACGGCTACGCTCGCAACTACCTGGTCCCGCGCGGTTTCGCGATCCGCTGGACCAAGGGCGGCGAGAAGGACGTGGCGCAGATCCGCCGCGCCCGCAAGATCCACGAGATCGCCACCATCGAGCAGGCCAACGAGATCAAGGCCCGCCTCGAAGGCGTGAAGGTACGTCTGGCCGTTCGCTCCGGCGAGGCCGGCCGTCTCTTCGGCTCCGTCACCCCGGCCGACCTCGCCTCGGCGATCAAGTCCGCCGGTGGTCCGGAGGTCGACAAGCGCCGCATCGAGCTCGGTTCGCCGATCAAGACCCTGGGCTCGCACCAGGTGTCCGTCCGGTTGCACCCCGAGGTCGCCGCGAAGCTCGGCATCGAGGTCATCGCCGCCTGAGCGCACCGTTCAGCAGTACGAGGAGAGGGCCGCATCCCCCAGGGGTGCGGCCCTCTCTCGCTCTTCCTGACACCGCCCGGGGACTGTCCATGTTTCACGTGAAACATGGACTGCGCTCTCCCGTCAGCGGGTGGCACCCGTGACCAGCCAGCGACCCGACCGGGTGCGCAGCCAGAGCGTCGCCATACGGACCCCCATCATCAGCCCCATCGTCCACCACAGGGCCGTCAGACCACCGCCCCAGGCAGGAACGAGCAGAGCGACCGGGGCGAAGACCACCAGTGTCACCAGCATCGCTCCCGCCAGATAAGGGCCGTCCCCGGCGCCCATCAGTACACCGTCCAGCACGAAAACGATCCCCGAGATCGGCTGCGTAACGGCCACCACCAGCAGAGCGGGCAGCAGCGTGTCCCGCACCACCTGATCACCGGTGAAGAGCTGAATGAACAGCGGACGCGTCGCCACGAGCAGAACGCCGAGCAGCACACCCGCCGCGACCCCCCACTGCACCATGCGACGGCAGACATCCTGGGCGCCCTGAGTGTCACCCGCCCCCAGATAGCGGCCTATGATCGCCTGTCCCGCGATGGCGATCGCGTCGAGTGCGAATGCCATCAGGCTCCACAGCGACAGAATGATCTGATGGGCCGCGACATCCGCGTCCCCCAGACGCGCGGCGACCGCCGTGGCGATCATCAGAACCGCGCGCAGCGACAGCGTACGAACCAACAACGGCACGCCGGCCTGGGCACTTGCCCGTATCCCCGCCGCGTCGGGACGCAATGACGCACCATGGCGGCGCGCTCCCCGGACCACGACGACCAGATAGACGGCCGCCATGGCGCACTGAGCCAGCACTGTTCCCCAGGCGGAACCGGCGATCCCGAGACCGGCACCGTAGACGAGCACGACATTGAGTACCGCGTTGGCACCGAACCCGCCGATGGCGACATACAACGGCGTCCGGGTGTCCTGGAGCCCGCGCAGCACACCTGTGGCGGCCAGCACGATCAGCATGGCGGGGATGCCGAGGCTGGAGATCCGCGCATAGGTGACCGCATAGGGGGCGGCCGTGTCCGACGCCCCGAACAGACCGACAAGCCACGGCGCGGCAGGCAGCGTGACGGCTATGACCGCCGCACCGAGCAGAAGGGCGAGCCAGATGCCGTCCATGCCCTGGCGTATGGCGGCCTGGAGATCGCCGGCGCCGACGCGCCGGGCCACGGCCGCGGTAGTGCCGTAGGCGAGAAAGACAAAGATGCTCACCGCGGTCGTCAGCAGGGCCGCCGCGATCGCCAGTCCGGCGAGTTGGGGGGTGCCGAGATGGCCGACGATCGCACTGTCCACCATCACGAAGAGCGGCTCGGCGACGAGGGCGCCGAAGGCGGGAATGGCGAGGGCGATGATCTCGCGATCGTGCTGTCGAGGGGCTGTCCTGGATATCGCGGGAGCCTTTGTCATGCGCTCAATCTAATCTTCCACAGGTAAGTGCTGCAATACGCCTGGGGTCCTTACTTCGTTGCCCGGTGGAGGCTCGGCTGTGTGCCGTTTGTTCTGATCTTGGCCCAGTCGGGAAAGTTTTTCTCCCCCACAGCCGGTGGACGGAAAAACGCCAGCTCAGGGTGGGTGCGGCAGGGTCGCTACGAGTTTGTCCACAGTGCTGTCCCCCGGTCCGTGCACAGGTTCGCCGGGGTTCTCCACAGCATCTGATCGGTCGTCCACATGGCCTGTGGATAACCAGATTGGCTGACGGTGCCCGCGGGCCTACCGTGGACCGGCGTCCGACGCGCCGGAACCGGAGTCAGGCCTCTCGTTTTGTCAGTGTCGTGCCGTAGAAAGAGTGGCACGGCGAGGTCCGCTGAGCGGACGTGAGGAGGTGGCCGGTGAGCATTCCCGAGCCATTGGACGACCCCTGGACCGACGCCGGTCCCAGTGACCGTCTGCCTGTCTCCCGGCAGCGCCGTGGTGAGGGCCGGGTCCGCGAGGAGCAGCACGAGCGGGGCCGGGACGGTGGTGCCTGGGACGGCGGGTCTCCCGGGTTCGAGCGGGTGCCGCCCCAGGATCTCGATGCCGAGCAGTCCGTTCTCGGCGGCATGTTGCTGTCCAAGGACGCCATCGCCGATGTGGTGGAGATCATCAAGGGGCATGATTTCTACCGCCCCGCGCACGAGACCGTCTTCCAGGCGATCCTCGACCTCTACGCGAAGGGGGAGCCGGCCGACCCGATCACGGTGGCGGCCGAGCTGACCAAGCGGGGTGAGATCACCCGTGTCGGTGGACCGTCGTATCTGCACACGCTGGTCCAGTCGGTGCCCACGGCGGCCAACGCCTCGTACTACGCGGAGATCGTCCACGAGCGGGCGGTGCTGCGTCGGCTGGTCGAGGCCGGCACGAAGATCACGCAGATGGGATACGCGGCCGACGGCGATGTGGACGAGATCGTCAACTCCGCCCAGGCCGAGATCTACGCCGTTACCGAGCAGCGGACCAGTGAGGACTATCTGCCGCTCGGCGACATCATGGAGGGCGCGCTCGACGAGATCGAGGCGATCGGCTCGCGCAGCGGCGAGATGACCGGTGTGCCGACCGGCTTCACGGACTTCGACTCCCTCACGAACGGGCTGCATCCCGGCCAGATGATCGTCATCGCGGCCCGTCCCGCCATGGGTAAGTCCACGCTCGCCCTGGACTTCGCGCGGGCCGCGTCGATCAAGAACAATCTGCCGAGTGTGATCTTCTCGCTCGAAATGGGGCGCAATGAGATCGCGATGCGTCTGCTGTCGGCGGAGGCGCGGGTGGCTCTTCACCACATGCGATCGGGCACGATGACGGACGAGGACTGGACCCGGTTGGCCCGCCGCATGCCGGATGTCTCGCAGGCTCCGCTCTATATCGATGATTCTCCGAACCTCTCGATGATGGAGATCCGGGCGAAGTGCCGGCGGCTGAAGCAGCGGAACGAGCTGAAGCTGGTGATCATCGACTATCTGCAGCTGATGCAGTCGGGTGGTTCGAAGCGGGCCGAGAGCCGTCAGCAGGAGGTCTCGGACATGTCGCGAAACCTGAAGCTGCTGGCCAAGGAACTGGAGCTGCCGGTCATCGCGCTGTCGCAGCTGAACCGTGGTCCGGAGCAGCGTACGGACAAGAAGCCGATGGTCTCCGACCTGCGTGAGTCGGGTTCGATCGAGCAGGACGCGGACATGGTGATCCTGCTGCATCGCGAGGACGCGTACGAGAAGGAGTCGCCGCGTGCGGGCGAGGCCGACCTCATCGTGGCCAAGCACCGTAATGGCCCGACGGCGACGATCACGGTGGCGTTCCAGGGCCACTACTCGCGCTTCGTGGACATGGCCCAGACCTGAGCCCGGGTTGTGGGATCCCGGTCCCGTGTCCTTTTCCCACTTGCGATGTCCGCTGCGTGGCAAAAAGGACAGGGCGACGGGATTCATGCCGCGAGCGGGTGGCTCCCCTCTTTGTGTACAGGACCGTCCCGGTCGGCGTCTGCGTGCGTGGCCGGGGCAGTACCCCGACGTTCGGCGGCCGGTGGGGTTGCCTCGGATAACGCGGGGTTGGTGGTCCGATGGGTACAGCGGTGGCCTCGCCGGTAGGGCCGAGTGTCCGGCGTGGTGACGAGGCCGTGGTGGAACTTGGAGTGGCCGGCTGGGCGACCGGTTGCTTGGTCGTGTTCAGCCACCTTCAGCCCGGTTGGAAGAACTCAAGCATTCTCCGGCTGGCGTCCGGCGACATCAGCAATTCCTGCATGTCCGCGGACATCCGGGCGGTAGCGCTGGTGCGTTCGAACATCTCGCGTTCGTATTCTTTGACGGCGGCGGGAAAGTCGTCCGGGTGCGCGGCCAGCGCGAGACCGAGCAGGGCGCCGTCGAGCAGCGCCATGTTGGCGCCCTCTCCCACCGGCGGCATCAGGTGCGCGGCATCGCCGAGCAGCGTGACGCCTGGCATCGACGGCCAGGTCAGGCCGACCGGGAGAGTGGTGATCGACCGCGGTACGACCGTGTCGTCGCAGGCCGCGATGAGCGCGGTGAACCGTGAGTCCCAGCCGGGGAGCAGGTCGATCAGCCGCGCCCGGGCGGCGGCCGGGTCGTCGAACGGGATCCCGCTGGTAGCGAACCAGTCCTCGGCGGTGTTGTAGAAGCTGAGGCCGATGCGAACGCGACCGTCGCCGTTGCGCTGCGCCGCCAAGGACAGTCCGTTGCCGAGCACCCAGTAGTTGCCGCGCCCGACCATCGCCGCGAGGTCGGGGTGCGTGTGGTCGATGTCGGGAATGCCGATCTCGACGACGTTCTGGCCGATATGCGCCGGGCGGGCGTCGGTGAGCAGTGTGCGGACCCGGGACTGCGCGCCGTCCGCGCCGACCAGCAGGTCATATATCGCACTGCTGCCGTCGGCGAAGTGCAGCAGGCCGTTGTCGGCGGATTTGAACGCGTGCCCCCAGCGCACCACGTCTTCGGGGAGGGAATCCAGCAGCAGGTTGCGCAGATCGGCGCGGTCCACCTCGGGTCGCTCAAGCGGGGCGTCGTCGGGCGTGTCCTCCTGGAGCAGCAGGGTGCCATCCGGCTCGAGAAGACGCATGTCCTGGCCTTCACCACGGGCAATCGCGTAGAACTGGTCGATCAGACCGGCCTCGCGCAGCGCCCGCTGGCCGGAGTGGATGTCGAGCATGCCGCCCTGACCGCGCGCACCGCGTGACCGTTCACGTTCATACACGACGGCGTCGATGCCGTTCACGTGCAGCACCCGGGCAAGGGCCAAGCCACCCAAGCCGGCTCCGACGATGGCGATGGTCATGGTTGCCTCTCCTTCGATACGACGTACTGCGTCGATACACTGTATCGGCCGATGCGATGTATTGTTAGCGGCATGTTGGTGTGGGAGAGGCCGGAGCCACCGAATCGACCCGTGCCGGCCCCGTTGAGCCGGGAACGGATCGTGCGAGCGGCGATCCAGCTGGCCGACGTGGACGGCTTGGACGCGGTGTCGCTGCGCAAGGTCGCCACCGCGCTGGACGTCCGTCCGATGCGGCTGTACGGCTACATCGCCGGCAAGGAGGAGTTGCTCGACCTGATGGTCGACGCCGCCCACGCCGAGATCCGGCCGGTCGGAGACGGCTGGCGGGAGGTGCTCCGGTCTCTTGCCGAAGTCACTCGGCACGCCGCTCACGAGCACGAATGGCTCGCCGATCTACTGGGTGGCAGACCCCAGCTCGGGCCGCACGCGCTGGCCAGTGGGGAGAGCGTGGTGGCCGCACTGGGCGACGTCGACGTGGACGCCATCATGCCGATGGTCGCCGCAGTCAACGCGTACGTGATCGGCGCGGTGCGTCGGGAGATCGCCGAGCGGCGTGCCGAGCGGGCCACCGGGATGGACGAGAAGCATTGGCAGGCCTCACTCGGGCCCTATCTGGAGCGAACCTTCGCCACCGGCCGATTCCCCGCGCTGGCCACGGTGGTGCGCGATGCCGCCCACCTGGACGCCGACCACACCTTCCGGATCGGCCTAGACTTTCTGCTCGACGGCATCGAAGCCCGCATCTCAAGGTGACGCGCGGCCGAAGGACCGGACCGGCCATAGCACCAGGTCGGCGCTGACGCGTTGAGATGACGCAACGACGGCCAGTTGGCCACGAGCCGAGGTCGCGTTCCGGGATGAAGGCCGGCCACGGTCGTGAGACCGAACAGCTTGGCCACGGCGTGAGGCAGCCCGAAAACCGGTAGGTCACGGACGCGCAGTTGGCCACCGGCGGCGAGAACCTACACGGGTTTGTCGATATGCGCGGGGGCGAGGCGTGACCGCGCCGCTGCCGTCGTCGCAACGACTGATCGGCACGCGGCGCGGACCGCTCAAGAGCTACTCGCTCGCGCTGCCACCGATCAGGAGGGCTCTGCCGCGCAGGCCAGGTCGTGCGATGGGCGTTGCCCGGTGGACAGGAATGTCGTCACCGCGTTGTTCGCGCACTGGTTCTGGCCGAACGGGTAGACGCCGTGGCCGCCCTGGTCGTCCGTCACCATCCTGGCCCGGTCACCGAACGCCTGCCGCAACCGCTGGGCGCCGACCAGCGGCGTCCCCGGGTCGCGGAGGTTCTGCACCATGAGCACGTTCGACGGGCCCCGGTCACCGATGCGCACCTGCGGCTCGACCGGGTCGGTCGGCCAGAACGCGCACGGCCCGATGCCGGCCGTTGACCCGCCCAGCATCGGGTACTTGACCCGGTCGACCGCGACGTCACGCTGGTACTCCTGGACCGACCTCGGCCAGCGCGAGTCACCGCAGATCACGTAGAAACGGCTGGACATGGTGTTGTCCGCGTCCGACACGGGAGGACTGGGGGGCAGGGGCTGGTTCGTGTCGAGCGCCTGCCAGATCTCGGCCAGATCCCGCATGCCCGAGTCGGTTTAGAGGAAGCCGAACGTGGCTCCGCGGAACAACGTGCCGTCGATTCCCTGGACCGGAGTCCTGTCCAGTCGCGCGGCGAGTTCGTAGTACTTCGCGGTCACTTGCGCCGGCGTGGTGCCCAAACCGTACTCGGGGTGGGCGGCGGCGAACTTCGCGAAGTCCGGGAACCGGTCCTGGAGGCCACGTGCGAACAACCGCATGCCCGTGACGTCATATCCGCCCGGCCCCATGTTGCTGTCGAGCACGATCCGGTCGCTGCGCTCCGGGAACAGCGTCGTGTACACCGCACCGAGGTAGGTGCCGTAGGAGGCACCGTGGTACGAGAGCTTCGATTCGCCCAGCGCCGCCCGTATCCGGTCCATGTCGCGTGCGGTGTTCGCCGTGGTGGTGTGTGGCAGCATCCACGCCGTCTTCGACGTGGCGCACTGCCCGGCGATGGTCTTCGCGTTCTCGGCCTGCTTCGTGACGTCGGCCGCGGTGTTCGCGTACGGCGGGAAGTTGCCGCGCGCCTTCTGCTCCGGCGTCAGATCACATGTCACCGGTGTGCTGTGGCCGACGCCGCGCGGGTCGAACCCGATCACGTCATAACTGTCCAGCACGCTCCGGGGCAGGCGCAGGCTGAGAATGGCCGGGTAGTTCAGTCCGCTCAGCCCGGGTCCGCCCGGATTGGTGAGCAGTACGCCGCGGCGCTGCGACGGCTTCTTGCTCGCCAGGCGGGAGATCGCGATCTCGATCTTCCGCCCGTCCGGGTCCCGGTAGTCCAGCGGGACGTCGAGTGCCGAGCACTCCAGACCGGGCAAGGCGACATCCGCCGGGCACGGGCCCCATTGCACGGTGCTCGGCGTCGCCGCCGCCGACACCCCCGGAATCGCGGCCGCCGCCACCGCGGCGACGGCGAGGACGAGGGACAAGGTCCTGCGCATCTGACTTCCTCCTAGACGGCGCACCAGGGCGCCGGAACCAAACAGCGGGTGCCAGGCGCATGCGCTCCGCCAGGTCTTGCCTGGTCTGCTCGTCGGCGTCGGCGGGCAGGTGGTCGAACTCGCTGAGGGCGGGGTCCGGCTCGCACGTCTGCAGCGTGTCCGCATAGGCGTCGAGTACCGACCGGCCGAGCACCTGGGACATCACGACGGCCAGCGAACGTTCGGTTGCCGAGACGTCCGCGCCGGCGACGGCCCTGCCCAGTCGGGGCGGGAGATCGGTGGGCGCGGCCTGGCGCAGGAGCAGGGCGAGCTCGACGCGCATCCGTTGCAGCCGTTCGATGGTCGCGGCCAGTTCGGCGTCCAGCACGCGCAGCGCATCCTCGGGGTGTTCGTCGGCATCGCCCAGCTCGGCGATCTGCTTCAGTGGGAGCCCGAGATCGGTCAGGCGTCTGATCCGCAACACGCGAACGAGGTGCGCCACGCCGTAGCTCTTGTAGCCGTTGGCCCGGCGTTCGGGCTCGGCGAGCAGGCCGAGCTCGTGGTAGTGCCGGATCGCGCGCAACGTCGTGCCGGTGAGCCCGGCGAGCTGACTGGTACTCCACCCCACGACGCCCCCCGGACCCAGGTTTCCCGCGACGCGGACGCGCCGGCAGGTCCATTGGAAACCATGCCGCTGCGGCACGGTCAAGAGGATCGAGCGCCCAGGTCGAACAAGATCAATATGTCGCGCGTGGCGAGAACCCACAGGCCTGGAGGTGATCGGGTGGGTTCGCGTCTCGCGGCCCCAGCCGGAGCCGCCGTCCGGCTGGGGCCGCGGCGGCTCTGGATCAGGCGTAGAAGTTGCGCTGCCAGCGGTGCTTGGCGAGCACGGTGAGTTGGTCGTCGGTCAGCAGGCGTCCGTCGCTCACGGCGGTGTTGCGCTCCACGTTCCGGACGGTGCGCATGCCGGGGATGACGGTGGAGACGGCCGGTGTGCCGAGCACGTACCGCAGTGCGGTTTCCGCGATCTCGTCGGAGGCGATGCCCAGCTCGGTGGTGATCGCGTTGACGTGCTGCTCGACGTGGGCGGGACGGTCGTCGCGGAAGTAGCGGCTGCGGAAGTCGCGGTCGGAGAACGTGGTGCCGGCCGTGACGCGTCCCGTCAGGCCCCCCTCGTCGAGGGCCACCCGGACGATCACGCCGACTCCGTGTTCCTGGCAGGCGGGAAGGAGCGTGTCGGCCGGGGCCTGGTCGAAGATGTTGTAGATGACCTGCACGGTGTCCACCACGCCGCTGCGGACCAGGGCGAGTGCGTTGTCGGGCTGGTGGTCGTTGATGGATACGCCGAACAGACGGATCTTCCCTTGCTGCTTCAGCTCGGCGATGGTCTCCAGCCAGTCGCCGCGGCCGACCCATTCGTCGCTCCAGACGTGGAACTGCAGTACGTCGAAGTGGTCCAGGCCGCTGACGCGCAGGCTGGTCTCCAGGCTGTCGCGGATATGGGCGCCGGGGAAGGTCTCCGCGGGGTCCAGCCCGTCGGGGGCCGGCCAGACGCGGTTCTTCGGGGGCACCTTGGTCGCCACGTACACCTGGTCACCGGCCCGCTCGCGGACCACTCGGCCCACGATCCGCTCGCTCTCGCCGTAACCGCGTGCGGTGTCGATGAAGTTCACGCCCTGGTCGATGGCGCGGTGCAGCGCGCGTACGGACTCGTCCTCCGTGGCGCCCACCCAGCCGGACTCTCCGATGCCCCAGGCTCCGTAGCCGATCTCGGACACTGACAGTCCACTGCGTCCCAGCTCGCGATAGTGCACGGTCCTCCTTCACATCATGGTTGGTCGGGACGGTTGGTCAGGCCGCTCGTTCGGCGGCGCTGCGTTCCACGCAGAATTCGTTGCCTTCCGGGTCCGCGAGGGTGACCCAGCCCGCGCCGTCGGTGCGGCGGTGGTCGCCCACGAGGGTGGCACCGAGGGTGAGGAGGCGGTCCACCTCTTCGTCGCGGGTGCGGTCCTGGGGCTGGAGGTCCAGGTGGACCCTGTTCTTGGTGGCCTTGGCCTCGGGCACCTGGATGAACAGCAGCGTGGCGCCCTCTGACGCGAGCAGTGCTTCCGGGTCGCCGGGCTTGTCGTCGTCCGCCAGAGAGGCGCCGAGGACCTTGGCCCAGAAGCTGCCCAGGGCATAGGTGTCCGCGCAGTCGATGGTGATGTGGCGTACCAGGGATGTCATGCGGTCACTCTGATCATTCCGGCCGTTTCTGTCCAGGGTGATGCCGTGGTGCGAAATAAAGTCGACTGGGCGGGTCGCCACCGGTAGATGTGGAGCATGACCTCATCTCCTGAAGAGCTGTTGCCCAGTACGCGTCGAGCCCTGTTGCATCGCATCGCCCGAGCTCAGGCCGAGGGCCGGGCTCCGTCACTGGTCGGTGCGGTGGCGCGGGAGGGGCGGATGGTGTGGACCGGGGCCCGTAGCTGCATGGAGGGGCATGCGCCGGACGCGGATACGCAGTACCGCATCGGGTCGATCACCAAGACGTTCACCGCCGTTCTGGTACTGCGGCTGCGTGATGAGGGGCTGCTCGATCTCAACGACCCACTGGAGAAGCACCTTCCGGGCACCGGGGTGGGCGAGGTGACGGTCGCACAGCTCCTGGGGCACAGCGCGGGGTTGAGCGCGGAGTCTCCGGCGCCCTGGTGGGAGAGGACTCCGGGCTCGCTCCGCCCGGAGCTCGCGGACGTCCTCGGTGAGCGGCCCGTGCTCTATCCGGCGGGGCGGCGCCACCACTATTCGAATCCGGGCTTCACGCTGCTCGGCGTGCTGGTGGAGGCCGTGCGCGGGGCGTCCTGGGAGGAGGTGCTGCGGCGTGAGGTTCTTGAGCCGTTGTCCATGGGCCGTACGTCCGCGCGACCGGTGGCTCCGCACGCGGGTGGCTGGGCTGTGCATCCCTGGGCCGATGTGATGCTGCCCGAGCCGGCGGAGGATCTGGGGCTGATGGCGCCCGCTGGTCAGCTCTGGTCGACGGCCGCCGATCTCTGCCGCTTCGCGGTCTTCCTCTCGGAGGGGGACGAGAAGGTCCTGAGCGCGGAGTCCGTGCGGGAGCTGCGGACACCGGCCGTGCCGCCCGAGGCCGGGGAGTGGAACGGTGGCTACGGGCTCGGGACGCAGCTATTCCGGTGGGAGGACCGGACGCTGGTGGGGCATACGGGTTCACTGCCCGGCTTTGTCGCCGGCCTGTGGGTCAGTGTGGAGGACGACGTGGCCGCGGTGGTGCTGGCCAACGTCACCTCGGGGATGTATGCCGGGGTGATCGCGGCCGATCTCATCGGCATTGTGGCGGACGCGGAGCCCCGGATCCCCGAACCGTGGCGCCCGCTGCCCGACGCCGACCGGGAGCTGCTGGATCTCACTGGGCCGTGGTACTGGGGCGCGCATCCGTTCGGACTGACGTTGTCGTCGGAGCAGGGCCTGGAACTGAACCCGCTACGAGGCGGCGGACGCGGTTCTCGCTTCGTGGTGCGGCCGGACGGTAACTGGAGCGGGCTTGATGGCTACTACGCGGGGGAGACCCTGCGGGTAGTGCGTCGCCCTGACGGCTCGGTGAGCCATCTCGACCTCGGGTCGTTCGTCTTTACGCGTGAGCCGTACGGGCCGGAGGACGCGGTTCCCGGGGGTGTGGACGCGAGAGGCTGGCTCGGCCTCGGGGATTTCAGGGAGTAGAGCGACCGTGATGTTTCACGTGAAACCGGGCATGTGGTGCCGGCTTCCAGCAGGCAGCGGTGAACGGCACATCCGGCCTCTTGCCGGAGGCGGCGAGCCACAACGAACAAGGGCGGGGTTTTCAGATACTCATCTTGAAACCGACATGTGAGGCGGTGAAGCCGAGCCGCTCGTAGAAGCGGTGGGCGTCGGTGCGGCTGGTGTCGGAGGTCAACTGGACCAGCTGGCAGCCCAGGCGGCGGGATTCGTCGACCGCCCACTCGATGAAGCGGGTGCCGAGTCCGCTGCCGCGCTCGTCGGCGTGGACGCGTACGGCTTCGATGATGGAGCGGGTGGCGCCGCGCCGGGAGAGACCAGGGATGATCGTGAGCTGAAGGGTGCCGATGACCCGGCCGTCGCGTTCGGCCACCACCACGTGCTGGTTCGGGTCGCGGGCGAGTCGTTCGTAGGCCTCGGTGTACGGGGTGAGGTCGTCGGGGGACTCGCGCCGGGCGCCCAGGGGGTCGTCCGCAAGCATCGCCACGATGGCGGGGATGTCGTCGGGGGCGGCGGGCCGTATCTTCAGATCGCTCATGATCCGCAGCGTACGCCGGGGCAGCGGCGGTGGCCGGGGAGGCTCAGCCGGTGGCCATGTTCAGCGGTGCGAACCGCCGGGACCGGTCGCCGGGCAGGTCCCGGTCCCCGTACGCCATGAGTGTGGTGAGGGTGACCGGTTTCAGACCGCGGTCCTTGAGCCAGTTCAGCAGTTCTCTGTGGCGCAGGTCGATGACGGTGCGTACCGGCCGGTCCGAGCCGGCGGCCAGCGAGGAGATCAGCGCTTTCGCGGTCTCTGTGTCCCGGGCGATCAGCGGGCCGATGACATCGGTGGCCGGTGTGGGCCAGATCGCCGCGTATCCGATGAGGGTGGAGCCTTCCTCCGCGACTCTGAGCCGGTCGGCGAAGGCGGGGAGCCGCGCGATGAGGTGGGTGCGGTCCGCTCCGAGGACTTCGGTGTCCAGGCGTACGAGGGCCGGCAGGTCGCCGGCGGCCGCGGGCCGGGTGGTGATCTGTGGCGGGTGTTCCGGTGACCGGAGGTGTCCGAGGAGCGTCTCGGCCTCGCCGATGTCGGTGAAGCCGAGCTTTTCGTAGAGCGGGCGTCCGAACGGGGTGGCGTAGAGGGTGAGCGGAGTGCTCCCCGCCTCGCGCAGTGCGTGGTTCATGAGCCGCTGCCCGAGCCCCTGGCGGGCGTGCCGTCCGGCGACGAGCAGCATGCCGATGGCCACGAGTTCCGGACGGTCCGCGGGGCCGTACGAGGTGACGACGCAGACAGCTGCCAGTCCGTTGCCTGCCGGGTCGTCGATGCCGTACGTGGTGCTCGCCGAGAGCAGCAGGCCCCATTTGTGCTCCTCGCGTGCCCAGCTGCGGTCCTCGGCGAGGTCTGCGCAGGACTTGAGGTCGCTCCTGGTCAGACGGCGGATCGGCTGTGCGGAGAGCGGTGTCGGCATAAGGATCAGGCTGTCGGAGCCGGTGATCGTTCGTCCACCGCTTTACGAGAAGTGAACCGACGGGATGAAGCTGTGCGCTGGAGGCGCCGGCCGCGCCGCGTGAGTCCCCAGGGTTTGAGTACGGAGATCGCTGTCATGAAGAGATAGGCGCAGCTCGCCACGGTGGGCGCGGCGACGAGGCTGTTGTCGGGGAGTCCGGCGGCCGCGGCGCCGTTGATGGTCGGCCGCAGGGCGAAGACGGTTGCCACGAGGGTGATCAGGGTGAGCCAGAACTTGATCCACACCCAGCGGTGTCGGGCCAGACCCCAGGGGGTTCCGAGTGAGAGCAGCACTCCGCTGAGGAGGGCGAGCAGGGCGATGGGGATGATCAGCCAGTCGACGAGGATCTTCATGGCGCGATAGGCGGCCTGTGTGGTGGTCGCGTCGTTGGTGATGAAGGCCGTTACACCGAGGGTGAGGAGGCCGAGGGTGAGCCCCAGCCAGCTCACGGATGTGGCGACGTGGGTGACGAGGAGGGTCCGGCGCGCGGGCCGCTTGAGTTGTTTCACGTGAAACACGGTGCCTGGCGGCCGAGTGTGGGGCGTCTGCTCACGGGAGTAACCGCGCGTACTAGCCTCGGCGTACATGGCGAACGTACGCAGACTTCATCTCTTCGACCTCGATGGAACGCTGATCCGTGGTTCGGCGGCGGCTGTGGAGATTTCGCGGCAGCTGGGACTGGGTGCCGAAATCGCGGAGCTGGAGCGTGAGTTCCTGACCCTCGGGCTCGCGCCCGACGAGTTCGCGGCTCGGGCCCGGGAGCTGTGGGCCGAACTCACCACGGTGCAGGTGGCGGCGGCTTTCGAGGGTGCGCCCTGGCTGCTGGGTATCCGTGAGGTCTGGGCGGATATCCGGAAGCGTGGGGATTACTGCGCTGTTATCTCCTTGTCGCCCGACTTCTTTGTCACGCGGCTGCTGGAGTGGGGTGCGCATGCCGCGCATGGTTCTCGCTGGCCGGTGCCGCCTTTCACCGAGCCGGTCGACCGGGCGGGTATTTTGAACCCCGCGGCCAAGGTGAAGATCGCGAACCGGCTGTGTGCAGAGTTCGGGGTGAGCCTGGACGACTGTGTCGCCTACGGTGATTCGATGTCGGACGCGGAGATCTTCGCGGCGGTGCCCCGGGCGGTGGCGGTGAATGCGGATCACCATCTGTCGGGACTTGCCACGCACACGTACACGGGGGGTGATCTGCGTGAGGTCTATGAACTGGTCCGCCTCCAGTGAACCGGTGCGGCGGCGGCAGTAATACTCTGACCCGGAGGTGCCGCGGGAAACGCGGCCGGAATCCGGCGAATGGGCACAGGAGCGATGCAGCCTGACGGTAAATCCGGTGTGGATGCCCGGACTTCGCGCTCTTTGTCCCCTGAGGTGAGTCGGCCTGTCATGCTGCGTGTGCAGACGTTCCGGACAATGTCGCACTCCTTCACCTTGTGCCCGAATTGGGGCTTCGGGGGAGGTTAACGTGAGGCGTCAACAGTCCTAGTCAGAGCGGGGAATTGCTAGCGTATTCCGGGCCAGCGGAAGTGCGCAGACCGACCGAAAGATGTTCGAGGCGAGGCACACCATGGACGCTCCGACCACCACGTCGGCCGACAACGGCACTTCTGGAGACGGCGGAGGAGGCGGCTGGTTCGCGGCCCGTAGGGCGCCGAAGAGCGAGGGCCGGCCGGACTCCGGGACCGCGGGCGGCGTTGAGCAGGCAGCGGGTCGGGAGCGAATACCCGTCCCGAGTCGCTCACTTGCCTCCATACGCCCGGTGGGCTCCGGGGCGGCTCGTTCCGCTCCGCCTTCGCGTGAGCGCGCGGCAGGGCATGAGGCACGGACGGATACGGCGGCCGGGCGGCAGCCGGGGCCCGTGGATGATGTTCCCGAGGCCTTCCGGCCGCGCGGCAAGGGGGTACGCGGCGGAGACGGACCGGCCCCTCATCCGCCGGTCCACGAGGGTCCCGCCACAGCCGCCCCGGATCCTGCCACGACGGCCGCCGGCGGCGCTGAACCGGCCTCCGAAGCCGCGCCGGGAGGAGCGAAGCCGGGAGCGGCGAAGCCGGACGCGCCCGTGTCGGTCGCGCCGGTGTCGGCCGCGCTGCCTCCCGAGGTTCCGGCGCCGCAACCGTCCACCGCCGCCCCGGCCGCGCCCTCCGCTTCCGCCGGCCCCGCCGCTCCCGCGGACGACCCGAACGCTTCTCCTGACGCGATCCTGGTCCGCCGTTCGCTGGCCGAGATCGCGCCGGTCTCCGACCAGGTCACCTCGTACTTCTATTCGCTGCTCTTCGTCCGTCACCCGGATCTGCGCGCGCTGTTTCCCGTCGCCATGGATGCCCAGCGCGACCGGCTCCTCAAGGCGCTGCTGACCGCTGCCGAGCACATGGACTCCCCGGACGTGCTGACGGGCTATCTCCGGCAGTTGGGCCGGGGACACCGCAAGTACGGCACGCAGGCCACGCACTATCCCGCCGTCGGCGAGGCGCTTCTGGGCGCGCTGTCCCGGTACGCCTCGGCCAGTTGGGACGACGAGACCGAGAGCGCCTGGGTCAGGACGTACACCACGATCTCGCAGATCATGATCGACGCGGCGGCGGAGGACGAGCGGCACGCCCCGGCCTGGTGGCAGGCCGAGGTGGTCTCGCACGATCTGCGCACGTCGGACATCGCTGTCGTCACGGTCCGTCCCGACCAGCCGTATCCGTTTGTGGCGGGGCAGTACACCAGCCTGGAGACGCCGTGGTGGCCGCGGGTCTGGCGGCACTACTCGTTCGCTTCCGCGCCCCGCCCGGACGGTCTGCTGTCCTTCCACGTCAAGGCGGTTCCGGCGGGCTGGGTCTCCAACGCGCTGGTCCATCACGCCCGTCCCGGCGACGTTCTGCGTCTCGGCCCGCCGGCCGGTTCGATGACGGTCGACCACAGCACGGACAACGGTCTGCTCTGTGTGGGCGGGGGTACGGGCATAGCGCCGATCAAGGCGCTCGTCGAGGATGTCGCCGAGCACGGGCACCGGCGGCCGGTCGAGGTCTTCTACGGTGCGCGCCATGACGAGGACCTGTACGACATCGAGACGATGCTGCGGCTCCAGAGCGTGCATCCGTGGCTGGCGGTGCGTCCGGTGGTCGCCGAGGGGCCCAGCCAGGGGCTGACGGGCCAGCTTCCGGAGGCGGTGCGCGACTACGGTCCCTGGCATGAGTACGACGCGTATCTGTCGGGGCCGCCCGGGATGATCCGCAGCAGTCTCGACGCGCTCAAGGGGGCCGGGATCCCGCTGGAGCGGATCCGCCACGACTCGCTGGAAGAGCTGGTGGCGGCGATCGGCTAGGGCCTGGATCGGGCCGGATCAGGGAGCGACCGCCGCGGCAGGGACGGCCGGTGGTCTCAGCCGAGGTCGGGGGCGTGCATCGCGCGTACGCCCTCGATATTGCCGTCCAGGTAGTGCCGCAGTGACAGCGGTACGAGATGGACGGCGGCGATCCCGACCCGGCTGAAGGGCACCCGGACGATCTCGTACTCTCCGTGGGGCTCTTCGATCTCGGGGCCGTGCCGCAGCGAGGGGTCCATCGATGCCAGTCGGCAGACGAAGAAGTGCTGCACTTTGACGCCGGTCACGCCGCCGTCGGCGATGTGTTCCACGGTGTCGACGAAGCAGGGCACGACATCCATGATCTTGGCGCCGAGCTCTTCGTGGACTTCGCGGTGGAGTGCGTCGACGACGGTCGTGTCCGTCGGCTCCACTCCGCCGCCGGGGGTGAGCCAGTAAGGATCGACTCCCGGCTTCGTGCGTTTGATCAGGATCAGGTCGTCGCCGTCGAGCAGGATGGCGCGTGCGGTGCGCTTGACCACGGGCCTTTCGGTCATGGGAAGAGGTTCGCCCGGGATTCCCCTTCTGAAACTCCCGCCGGTTCTTCCCTCACCACTCCTCCGCGGCGCGCAGCAGCCATTCGTGCGCCCGTGCGACGGGGGGCAGGGTGAGGGTCCCGGTGCGTACGACCAGGAAGTAGGTGCGCAGCGGGGGGACGGGCGGATCGAGCAGCGCGACCACTTCTCCGCGCTCCAGCGCTCCCTCACAGAGGTAGCGGGGCAGTACGGACAGTCCGGCGCCCGCCGCCGTGCATGCGAGGACGGCCCGCAGGTCGGGGGCGATCACGGTGCCGGCGGCGGCCGGCTGGGACTCGAAGACGGTCGCCCAGTAGCGGGAGACGAGCGGGAGGGACTCGTGCACCTCCACCACGGGCAGCTGTTCCAGCACCACCTGGCCCTCGCGCAGCACGTCGTGGCCCAGCCGGGCGGCCCAGCGGGGCGCGGCGATCAGTACGTGCTCCTCGTCGCAGAGCGGGGTCGAGGTGAGCAGTCCGCCGCGCGGCCGGGCCGTGGTGATGGCCAGATCGTGGTGTCCGGCGGCCAGCCCCTCCAGGGTCTCTTCTGGGCTGCCGAAGAACGACGTGCGCAGGGCGAGGCCCTGGGCGGTGAGCGGGGTGAGCGCGGGCAGCGCGCGCAGGGAGGTGAACTCCGGTGGTCCGGCCAGGTGGAGTGTCCGTACGCCGGATTCCTCGTCGAGTCCGGTCTCGGCGATCTCGACGAGCGCGTCGAGGTGGGGCGCGGCGCGCTGGGCGAGTTCGTCGCCGATGGTGGTGGGGGTCACGCCGCGCGCCTGGCGCAGGAAGAGCGGCCGGCCGAGCTGTCGTTCCAGGGTTCTGATCTGGCCGGTCACCGCGGGCTGGGAGAGGCCGAGCAGGGCTGCGGCGCGGGTGAAGGAGCCTGCGCGGTGCACGGTGACGAAGGTGCGCAGCAGGGCCAGGTCCATGTTCCCGCTCTCCCGTCTTGAGCCTCGGCCCCCGCGGCAACTCCGGACAGTCAACTATAAATAAGTCGATAGGTCTCTGTCGCTACTGTGATTGGACACTGACGCAGAGTCAACTAGCCTTGGGCAAATGGTTCTCCGCGCGTGGAACCTGGGACGGTCCGAGCCATGAGGGGGGAGGCTCGGACCGTCTGCCCGGAGGACTTGGAGGACCCGGAGGACCTGGAGACGCGCAGGACCCAGCGGACCCGGAGACGCGGGTCGAGTGGGGTCGTGTCAGGGGCTCGTGCTCAGGCAGCCGCCTCGTCCAGGGCCCGCAGCACATCCGCGACCAGGTCTTCGGGATCCTCGGCCCCGACGGAGAAGCGGATGAAGCCTTCCGGCACGGCGTCGCCGCCCCATCGTCCGCGCCGTTCCGCCGTGGACCGTACGCCGCCGAAGCTCGTCGCGTCGTCGACCAGCCGCAGTCCGTTCAGGAAGCGCTCGGCCCACTCCCGGTCGGGGAGTACGAACGACACCACCGAGCCGAAACGTCGCATCTGCTGGGAGGCGATGCGGTACGAGGGGTCGCCGGGCAGGCCGGGGTAGCGCAGCCCGTCGATGTCGTCGCGTGTCTCCAGCGCTCGCGCCAGTACCAGTGCGCCGGCGCACTGCCGGTCGACGCGCAGCTGGAGCGTGGCCAGTGAGCGGTGTGCGAGCCAGGCCTCCATCGGACCGGGGATCGCCCCGACGACCTTGCGCCAGCGCCGTACGCCCGCCGCCAGTTCCGGATCCGCGCTGGTGACATGGCCGAGCAGGATGTCGCCGTGGCCGGTCATGCCCTTGGTGTCACTGGCCACCGAGAAGTCCGCGCCCAGTTCCAGCGGCCGCTGGCCGAGCGGGGTGGCGAGGGTGTTGTCGACGGCGACCAGCGCGCCCGCGGCGTGCGCTTCCTTCACCAGCCGCCGGATGTCGCAGACATCCAGGCCGGGGTTGGACGGTGTCTCGATCCAGAGCAGTCGCGCGCCCTCCAGGACGCGTAGCTGGGCGTCCGCGCCGGTCGGCGCGGTCCGTACCGTCACGCCGTACGCCTCCAGGCGTTCCCGCAGCAGCGGCAGGGCCTGGTAGCCGTCGTCCGGCAGGACGATCACGTCACCGGCCCGCAGCTGGGAGAAGGCCACCGCCGAGATAGCGGCCATCCCGGAGGCGAAGACGACGGTCTCGGCCGGCTCCCCCGGCGCCTCCAGCTCGCTGATGGCGCGTTCCAGATGGGTCCAGGTCGGGTTCTCGTCCCGGCCGTAGGTGTACGGTCCTGTCGGCTCGCCCGGCAGGTGGTAGTGGGCGGCGAAGACCGGTCCGGGCAGGGTCGGTTCGTACTTCACCGGGTCGGGCAGCCCGGCCCGTACCGCTCGGGTGCCGTCCCCGATGCTCATGCCGTCTTCTCGCTTGCTCATGCCACCTTCTCGATCGTGTTCCGTACGGTGTCGAGCAGCCCTTCGCTCGCCGCCTCCACCATCTCCAGGCACTCCTCGAACCCGGCGTTCCCGCCGTAGTACGGGTCGGGCACGCCGAGACCGCCGGACGGTTCGCCCGAGAGGCCCAGGGAGGGACCGAGGGAGAGGTCGTAGGAGCGCAGCAGACGCACCTTCGCCGCGTCCTCCGGCGTCGGCGCGAGCCGCCGCAGCTCGCGCAGATGCCCTTCGTCCAGTGCGATCACCAGATCGAGCCGCGGAAACCACGAGGCGTGGAACTGCCGTGCGGTGTGGTCGCCGCCATAGCCGTGCGCGTCGAGGACAGCGACGGCGCGCGGGTCCGCGCTGTCGCCTTCGTGCCAGCCGTCGGTGCCCGCGCTGTCCACCTCGACCAGGCCGTCGAGGCCGGCTTCCGTCAGCCGTGCGCGGAAGACGGACTCGGCGATGGGCGAGCGGCAGATATTGCCCGTGCAGACGAAGCAGACGCGATAGGGAGAGGTCACGGGCCGCTCAGTCCTTGCCGTCCGGGAGTACGACGTTCAGCGCCCACGACACGATCGAGATGATCAGGCCGCCGAGCACGGCCGTCCAGAAGCCGTCGACATGGAAGCTCAGGTCGAGCTTGTCCGCGAGCCAAGAGGTCAGCAGCAGCATCAGGGCGTTGATCACCAGCGTGATCAGCCCGAGCGTCAGGATGAAAAGTGGCAGTGTGAGCAGCTGCACCACCGGCTTGACTATGAAGTTGACCAGACCGAAGAGCAGTGCGACGAGCACCAGCGTCAGGGCCTTCTTGCCGGTGCTGTCGCCGGTCAGGGTGATGTTCTGGATCAGCCAGATCGCGACTGCCAGGGCGCCCGCGTTGGCGATCGTCTTGACGAGGAAATTCAACATGTGTCTGATCGTGGCATGAAGGCATTCCGACTGGATGAACTGGAGGCGGAACGTGCCGCCAACGACGGGGCGTATCTGCAGTTTGTGCGGGAACGCAACATGTCTGTGGGGCTGTACGCGCTGGACGCCGGCGCGAGCGACCCGCAGCAGCCGCACCGGCAGGACGAGGTGTACTTCGTCGTGAGCGGCCGTGCCTCGCTCACCGTAGGGATGGAGACCACACAGGTCAGCCGGGGAAGTGTGGTGTACGTCCCGGCCGGAACCGCGCATAAGTTCCATCACATCAGCGAGGATCTGCGGGTGATGGTCGTGTTCTCCCCGCCCGAGGGCTGACCGCCGCCCTCGCGCCCGTCGTCCCGTATCTCTGCTCTCTGCCCATCGCTTCTTCGGCCGCTGTCCCGCTGTCCCGCTGTCCCGCTGTCCCCGTCAGCCCCCCGACCCTCAGGTCCGCCTCAGGGTCGGATCAGGGGAGATCGGGGGCTGCGGGGTCTCCGTGTACTCCCCCTCGCCTCTAGCATCGAGGGAGTAAGACGGATACTCGGGCTCTCGGCGAAGCGAGGTAAGGACGATGGCGGTTCGGGACGTACTCACAGGGCTGCCCTGGTGGGTGAAGTGGATCGCGGTTCCCGTGATCGTCCTCGTCGTGTTCGGCGGACTGATCACGACGGTCATCTCGATCGTGATCGGCCTGCTCTTCAAGGTGCTGATCCTGGTGGCTCTGGTCGGCGGACTGGTCTATGTCGTACGGAAGTTCATGTCTTCCTCGTCCTCCTCGTCACGCGACGACTGGTAGGACTCACGGCTCGAACGGCCGTTAGCCCGCGCGAGGGAAAGGTGAAGGGGAAAACATCTCTCGCCCCGGCCTGCCCTTAGAGTGGCAGACCACTGCCGCGCCCTGGGAAAACACCATCGACGATCGCCCTGACCATTGGTTTGTGCGATTTTTCTGGGCGGGGTCTCAAGGTTCCTCGGGCGCGCCTCAAGGTTCCTTCGGTCCCTCGGTTCCCTCAGGAGTGCGGCGGGCGCGCGGGGGCGGCCCCCGCGGGCGGGCTCTCGCCCGTCAGCACGCCTGGGGGTGACCTTTGGCCACAGCTACACGTACCGCAGCTCCAACTCTGATCGGTTCGGTACAGCGAGCGCTACGACTGCTGGAGTCGGCGGGCTCCCATCCGGACGGGGCCCCCGCGAAGCAGCTCGCACGTGAGGCCGGACTCCCGCTTCCCACCGCCTACCATCTGTTGCGCACGCTGGCGCACGAGGGCTATCTCCGCCGCGAGAAGGGCGTTTTCGTACTCGGCGACGCCGTACAGCGGCTGGCACACGGGGACGGCGCGCAGAATCGTCGCAGCAAGATCACCGAATCGCTCGGCCGATGGCACGACGCGACCGGAGCCCCGGTGTACTTCGCGGTCTACGACGACGGTGAGATCGATCTCGTCTCCGTGGCGGACAGCCCCGCGGCCCCGGCGCTCGCCGACGGGGCGGACCTCCGCGAGAACGGCCATGCGCACGCGCTCGGGCAGTGTCTGCTCAGCAAGCTGGACGAGGAAACCCGCCGCGATCATCTGGACCGCTATCCCGTCCGCCCGCTCACGCCCTACTCCGTGCCGGACCGGGGGACGCTGCTGGAGCGCCTCGGCTCACTGGGGCCCGCGGAGCCGGTGGTGGAGCGGCAGGAGTATCAGCTCGGCACCGTCTGCGCGGCCGTACCGATCGAGGCCGGAGCCGCCGCGGGCGCCGTGGCCATTTCCGTACCACTCCATCAGCAGGAGCGACTGCTCCCGGCGGTCGATCGGTTACGAAGAGAGATCGAATCGTTGGCGAGCTCTCTCGCCTTGTCTATCAGTATCTGAAAAATTACTCCTTGTGATCTGCTAGCGCTTACAGGACGATTGCGTCAAGAGGGTCCATGGGATCATTCCCAGCCACTGCTTCATCTACTCCGGAGTACACGATGCGCGAGTCGGTCCAGGCCGAGGTCCTGATGAGCTTCCTCGTCTCCGAGGAGCTCTCGTTCCGAATCCCGGTGGAACTCCACTACGAGGTGCGGGATCCCTACGCCGTACGGATGACCTTCCATCTGCCCGGCGATGCGCCTGTGACCTGGACTTTCGGCCGCGAACTGCTGCTCGACGGAATCAACACGCCCAGCGGGGACGGCGATGTGCATATCGCGCCGACCACGCCGGAGGAGCTCTCCGACGTCCATATGCGGCTCCAGGTCGGCGACGACCACGCGCTCTTCCGGGTCAGCGCGGCGCCGCTGGTGGCCTTCCTCGACCGTACGGACCGGTTGGTTCCGCTCGGCCAGGAGCGCACGCTCAGTGACTTCGAGGGCAATCTGGAGGAGGCGCTCGGCCGCATCCTCGCCGAGGAGAACGCCGGCTGACCGGCCACCCGGGCCTCGCGTAGTCACTTCTTGCGTCGGCGTCCCCTGCCACCGGGCTTGCGGGTCAGCGTGTTCTGTGCCGGCACCGAGGTGGCCGTCGTAGAAGCCTGTCCGGGCGCTGAACCCGGGTCAGGTACTGACCCCGGGCCCGGCCCCGTGGGTGCCGGGTACGGTGCCGCGGCAGGCGCTTCGGGGGCCTGCCGGTCGGCGGATACCACCAGCGCTGCCAGCGCCGTCGTGACCGGCACGGAAGCGACCAGTCCGATCGAGCCCACCAGGGTACGGACGATCTCCTCCGCCACCAGCTCGCTGTTCGCGACCGTTCCCATGCTCGACTGCGCGATCGAGAAGAGCAGCAGAAGCGGCAGCGCCGCGCCCGCGTAGGCGAGGACGAGCGTGTTGACCACCGAGGCGATATGGTCCCGGCCGATCCTGATGGCCGCCCGGTAGAGGGCGCGCGGGCCCATCGTCGGATCCGCCTGACGCAGCTCCCAGACGGCCGAGGTCTGGGTCACCGTCACATCGTCGAGCACACCGAGCGAACCGATGATCACGCCCGCCAGCAGCAGACCGCTCATATCGATCTCGGGATACAGGCCGTGGATCAGCCCGGTGTTGTCATCGGTGTTGCCGGTCAGGCCCGCCCAGCCGATGAAGACGGACCCCAGCAGTCCGATCAGCAGCAGCGAGATCAGTGTGCCCAGGACCGCGACCGAGGTACGCGCCGTCAGACCGTGGCAGAGATAGAGGGCGATCAGCATGATCGCGCTGGCGCCGACGACCGCCACGATCAGCGGGTTCGATCCCTGCAGGATCGCGGGCAGGATGAAGAGCGTCAGAACGGCGAACGAGGCGATGAGCGCGACCAGCGCCATGATCCCGCGCATCCGCCCCACCACGACCACTACGAGCGCGAAGATCCCTGCCAGCAGCGTCAGCGGGAACTTACGGTTCACGTCCGTCACGGAGTACTGGAGATCCCGCGGCGCATCGGGTGCGTATGCCACCACGACGCCCTGTTTCACGTGAAACTGCCTCGGCGCGTCCGGCTGGACCACCTCGACGAAGGTCCGCCCCTTCTCCTTGCCGGTCGTGACTTCGACCGTGGCCTTCTTGCACTCCCCGGTCTCCGCCTGCTGCGCCTCGCGCCCCTGGGGCTTTGTGGTGTCGCCGGTCGACGGGAGCTGGGAGGCGTTGACGTCCTTGCAGTCGACCCGCTCGATGCGTACGACCTGGCCCTGTTCCGTCTGCCGGTCGAAGCCCACACCGGTGCGCTCGTGTGCCGGAGTGCCGCCCGGCCAGAGCACGGCGAGCCCGACGGCCACGGCGGCCGCGAACGGAATCAGAACCGCCGCGATGACCTTGCGGAGGTGCTGGGAGACCGGAGCGGCGGGCCCATGGCTGTGCGAGTGGCCGTGCGCTTCGTGAGTCTGCTGGGGAGGGGTCACCGACCGATCATCGCAAGAAGGAAGGGGCCCTCTGTTCAGCACGCCGGATATGACGCTAGCGTGGAGCCAACCTTTGCACACGCGGGAGCTCGGAGCACCGGGCTGAGAGGGCGCTGACTGTGTGGTCCCGGGGTCATTCCCCGGACACCTGCGCTGCGCCGACCGCTGAACCTGTTACCGGGTAATGCCGGCGTAGGGAGTAGGTCTCATGACCGTTCAGGACACACATCCGTCTGCCTCCGACTCGGGGAAGCCGAGCGAGGCCGGGAAGTCCATCGGCTGGCACAAGGGATATGTCCAGGGTTCGCGCCCGGACCTCCAGGTGCCCGTCCGCCAGGTGCATCTCACCAACGGCAAGGACGTCACGCTGTACGACACGTCGGGTCCGTACACCGATCCGGGCGTCGAAACCGACGTACGCCGGGGTCTCGCACCGCTGCGCGAGAACTGGATCATCGGTCGCGGCGACACCGAGGAGTACGCGGGCCGGCCGGTCCGTCCCGAGGACGACGGGCTCAAGCACACCTCACCGCGCGGAGGACTTCTCCGGAGCGGTTCGACCGATCTGCGCGGCCTCGACGCGGTCTTCCCGGGTCGGCCGCGCCAGCCCAGGCGGAGCCGGGACGGGCAGCCGGTGACCCAGCTCGCGTATGCCCGGCGCGGTGACATCTCTCCGGAGATGGAGTACGTCGCGATCCGCGAGAACGTGTCCCCGGAGGTCGTCCGCGAGGAGATCGCCGCCGGGCGGGCCGTGCTGCCGGCCAATGTCAATCACCCGGAGATCGAGCCGATGATCATCGGTAAGCGGTTCCTGGTGAAGGTCAACGCCAACATCGGCAACTCCGCCGTCACTTCCTCCATCGAGGAGGAGGTGGAGAAGATGACCTGGGCGACCCACTGGGGCGCGGACACGGTCATGGACCTCTCCACCGGCCGCAATATCCACACCACCCGGGAGTGGGTGCTGCGAAACTCCCCCGTCCCCATCGGCACCGTTCCGCTGTACCAGGCGCTCGAAAAGGTGGACGGGAAGGCCGAGGAGCTGACCTGGGACATCTACAAGGACACGGTCATCGAGCAAGCCGAGCAGGGCGTCGACTACATGACGGTGCACGCCGGAGTGCTGCTGCGGTACGTGCCGCTGACGGCCCGTCGCAAGACGGGCATCGTCTCGCGCGGCGGTTCGATCATGGCCGCCTGGTGTCTCGCGCACCACAAGGAGTCGTTCCTGTACGAGAACTTCGAGGAGCTGTGCGAGATCCTCGCGGCGTACGACGTGACGTACTCCCTGGGGGACGGTCTGCGGCCCGGTTCCATCGCGGACGCCAACGACGAGGCGCAGTTCGCCGAGTTGCGCACGCTGGGCGAGCTGAACTCGACCGCGAAGCGGCTGGGCGTACAGACGATGATCGAGGGCCCGGGGCATGTCCCGATGCACAAGATCAAGGAGAACATCGACCTTCAGCAGGAGATCTGCGAGGAGGCGCCGTTCTACACGCTCGGCCCGCTGACGACCGATGTGGCCCCGGCGTACGACCACATCACCTCCGGCATCGGCGCGGCGATGATCGCGTGGTGGGGCACGGCGATGCTCTGCTACGTCACTCCCAAGGAGCACCTCGGTCTGCCGGACCGCGACGACGTGAAGACCGGCGTCATCACGTACAAGATCGCGGCCCATGCGGCGGACCTCGCCAAGGGGCATCCGGGGGCGCAGGAGTGGGACGACGCGCTGTCCGACGCCCGGTTCGAGTTCCGGTGGGAGGACCAGTTCAATCTGGCGCTCGACCCGGACACGGCACGGGAGTTCCATGACGAGACCCTGCCGGCCGAACCGGCCAAGACGGCGCATTTCTGTTCGATGTGCGGTCCCAAGTTCTGCTCGATGAAGATCTCGCAGGACATCAGGCGCAGGCACGGCGGCGAGATGGAGTCGGCCGGCATGGAGTCGGCCGGCATGGAGTCGGCCGGTACGGATTCCGCCGAGATGGGGTCCGCCGAGATCGAGGCGGGCATGGCGGAGAAGTCCAAGGAGTTCGCCGCGGCGGGCAACCGGGTGTATCTGCCGCTCGCGGACTGATCGAGCGTCTGTCGCGGGGGCGCCTGTCACCGGGGCGCTTCCGCGAGGGGCCGCGCACCGGCCGGGGATGCCGCGTACCGGCCGGGGCCGCCCGCGTTCCCGCCGAGGGATACCGCGTACCGGCCGGGGGCTACTCCGGCCGGTGTTCCGGGCCGCCGAAGTCGGGGCTGGAGAAGTCCGGGCTGCTGAAGGTCGGGCGCTGGCCGGCGGTCGAACCCTCGTCCGGGCTGGAGAAGTCGGGGCGGCTGTAGCCGATCTTGGGCAGGTGCTTCTCCGGCTGTGCCGGGCGCGATACGGGCGGGGCGGCCCGGGTGGCCGGGGTGGCGCCCGGGTCGGCCGGCGCGGCCCGCAGGAAGGGCAGGATGCCGCGTTCCAGCAGGGCCTGGCGCCAGGCTTCTCGCGCGCGGGCCACCTCGTCGGGCAACTCGCCGCCCCACCCTTGCTCGGCCGGAAGCTGGGTCGCCCTGTTCCGCAGGGCCGTGACGAGCAGACCTGTCGCGGCGACCAGGAGGCCGACGGCGGTGACGGCGGCGAAGAACCACCCGACCGCGACCATGCTGCGGGCGAAGGCGGGCGGCGGACTGAGCGCTTTGAGGAGGTAGCCGACGAGCAGGAAGATCACCGCCGCGGTGCCGCCGAGGACCGGGGCCAGCACGGTGATGACGGCCGCGAGCCCCGCCCCGGCCTCCGGAGCCTCGCTCCCCGACGGGGTCGAGACGGCGTCATGGATCGACGAGGACGAGGGCGAGGGCGCCGGTGAGCGGAATTCCTCGCGGAGCTTCGCGAAGTGCTCGTACTCGGCGGCGGCGGACGTGGTGATCAGCGCCGTGGCGCTCAGGGCCATCGTGCGCAGTTGCTCGCTGGTGAGCCGCTGTCCGGCCGCGGAGAGTTCCGCGTGGTCGTGTGCCTGGCGCAGTGCCTCGTCGAGGATCCGCTCGAAATCCGCGCGATCCTCGCTCAGCAGGTGTGGAGCGCTGTTCATGTGCATCCCCCGATGCTCCGTAGGGCCGGTTCGCCCGCGTGGGACGGGCAGTTGGCGGAAACGGAGGAGAGCCTGCTACGGATAAGGCGATGGTAGAGCCGTTGTGGCGGGGCGTGACAGGGGGTTTCGGGAAATCACCTGTCACACATTGATTCAGTTATCCAGTGGAAGCTGTACGACCAGCAGCTTTCCCGCCATGGTGACGCCGCCGTCCATGGCGATGGCAAGTCCATCGGCATATACGTGCGGCCCTTCCACCACCGGGCCCGTGTCGCCTTCGTCGTCCGAAGCGTCTTCTGTGCCGACTTCGCCGAGCAGATAGGGAATGGGGCTGTGGCCGTGGACGACGCGCTGTCCGCCGTACTGGGAGAGGAGTTCGCGGACGGCCTGCGGCCCGCCGTCGTCACGGAAAGCGAAGCGTTTGGTGAGTTTGCGGAACAGGTCCCAGCATTCGTCGGCGTCATTGCGGGTGAGGATCTGATGGACGGTGTCGTTGACGTCCTCGATGGTGGATCCGTAGTCCAGATAGGCCGTCGTGTCGGAGTGCATCAGCAGATGCTCGTCCTCCTCGACGACCGCGTCGAGCCGCGACATCCACTGCAGATGGACGTCCTGGAGGCGCTCCATATCGGTCCGCTGGCCGCCGTTGAGCAGCCAGGCGGCCTGGAAAGTGGCGGTGCCCGCGCCTGAGTTGACGGGCGTGTCGCCGAATCGCCTGGCGCCGATGAGCAGCAGTTCGTGATTGCCCATCAGGGCCTTGCAGTAGCCACCGGCCGCCGCCGCCTCGGCGGAGAGCCGCATGACGAGGTCGATGACACCGATGCCGTCGGGGCCGCGGTCGGTGAAGTCGCCGAGGAACCAGAGCCGGGCGTTGCCCGCGGCCCAGTGGCCGTCGGCGTCGATGAGGTCCTGCGCGGCCAGCGCGGCGACAAGCTCGTCGAGATAGCCGTGGACGTCACCGACGGCGTAGAGCGGGCCGCGGCCGTCGGGCGCGGGCGGCTCCACGGGGTCCACCCGCACCTGGACGGTGTCCCCACGGTTGATCACCGGGAGGTCGCGTTCGGTGGGGGTGTAGCCGTCCGCGGGCTCGTGGTCCGGGAACGCCTCACCGGGATGCCCGGACGGGCCGTCGGCCGCCGGACCGGACGGTCCGGGCTCTCCGGACTGCACGGGAACCTGTGCGTACGGCGGTACGCGGAAGTCGCGCAACGTCGCCGTCCGCACCACGGGTCCCTCGCCGGCCCCCTGTGTCATCGACCCCTCCACCACCGTCGCGCCGCCGTACACCTCCCGGGCCCGCCGGACTGGATGGGGGTGAGCCCATCGCAGGTAGGACGAGGTCCGTGGTGTCGTGCGCCCATCATAGGAACGCCGCTCCCGCTCTGTGTCGCACCAGGGGGGAGAATTCGGCGGGACCTCGGGTTCAACGGCTGTTTTCACGCCGATCGCCCGAAATGAGAAAAGGTCTGGTCCTTCTTCCGGCCCCTGGGGCGGCGAGTCTCCGGCGCTGCCCGGCGCGTTCCCGGGGCCGCCCGGCGAGTCGTCGGGACCGTACGGCGGCTCCCGGGGGGCCGCCCGACGGGTCTGCGGGAAGCTCCACAGACCCGGGGACCGTACCGTCCGTTGTCCTCGGCCCTCGGTCAGTCGCCCGCGGGGGACCGGGGCGCGCTGACCGTGGTGCGCGGCGGTCGCCGTTGGGAGGAGGTCCGGACGATCAGTTCGGTCGGTATTACCTGCTCGACCGGCCGGCCGGTGTCGATTCCCTCGATGGCGTCGATGAGGAGCTGGATGACGGCGGTGCCGATACGGCGCGGCTTGAGCGAGAGCGTGGTGATGGGGGGTTCGGTCGCGGCGTACACCGTGGATTCGCTGCAGCAGACCAGCAGCAGATCCTCGGGGACGCGCAGCCCGTACCGCCGGGCCGCGGCGAGCAGATCGGTGCCGTTGGGGTCGAAGAGCCCGTAGACGGCGTCGGGGCGGTCGGGGCGGGCCAGCAGCCGGTCGGCGGCGACGGCCCCGGCGCACGGGTCGTGGGCGGGATAGGACTCGTAGACCGGGTCCTGGCCGACGCGCTCGCACCAGTGCAGATAGGCGGTGGTGGAGAGCCGGGTGTAGGTGTCCGTGGTGGTGCCGGTGAGCAGGCCGATCCGGCGTGCCCCGGCCGCGGCGAGATGGTCGAGCAGTTCGAGGACGGCCGCCTCGTGGTCGTTGTCGACCCAGGCGGTGACGGGGAGGGTGCCCGCGGGCCGGCCGTCGGAGACGACGGGAAGGCCCTGGCGGACGAGTTCGGTGACGACCGGATCGTGGTCGGAGGGGTCGATGACGACGGTGCCGTCGAGGGCGACGTTCGACCAGACGTCATGGCGGGAGGTGGCGGGGAGGATGACGAGGGCGTAGCCGCGGGCGAGCGCGGCGGAGGTCGCGGCCCTGGCCATCTCGGCGAAGTAGGCGAACTCGGTGAAGGTGAAAGGTTCGTCCCCGTACGTCGTCACGGTCAGACCGATGAGTCCTGACTTGCCGGTACGGAGGGTTCGGGCCGCGGCGGAAGGCCGGTAGCCGAGGCGCTCTGCGACTTCTCGGACATGGCGTCGGGTGGCGTCGGGTAACCGTCCCTTGCCGTTGAGCGCGTCCGAGACAGTCGTGATGGAGACACCGGCTGCGGCGGCTACGTCCCGGATGCCCGCCCGACTTTGCCGGCTTCCCCGGCGGGTTGTGTCCGTCCGGCTCACCTGGTGTTTCCCTGCTGCTGTCATGGCGAGCCGATAGTAGGGCGCTGAGGGGCGATGGGGCCGGTCGCATATGTACCCGGCGGCAGGCACGTTTCTGCATGATCCAAAGCAGCCAACAAGCGTGGAAGACAAGGAGGTTGGCGGGTTTTGCATTGGTCTGCCATGCAAGGAGCGGCATGGACCTGTCGAAGGGCCCATGTTTCGAAGAGGTCTCAACTCACCTCTACGGGGGATGCGCGCCACGGCGCAGGCCACCGGCGCGCGCCAGGAACGCGAGCGCGCCCCACTGCTGTGGGCTTTCCCGGTGCCCGCCATTCGCAGGGGCCGCGAATCCTCATAAGGTGAGCAGTATTGAAGAGGTAGGGACCCATGAACGGCCGAGGAGGACCTGCGGTGAGCGAGACGAGCCCCAAGCTGCGTACCGAGCTGGACGGCATTCCCACGTACAAGCCGGGCAAGCCCGCGGCGTCCGGCGGACCCGTCGCGTACAAGCTGTCCTCCAACGAGAACCCCTATCCGCCGCTGCCCGGAGTCATGGAGCAGGCGATCTCGGCCGCGGGCGTCTTCAACCGCTACCCCGACATGGCGTGCACCGGCCTGATGAACGAGCTGGCCGACCGGTTCGGGGTGCCCGTCTCGCATCTGGCCACCGGCACGGGTTCGGTGGGCGTCGCCCAGCAGCTCCTTCAGGCCACCGCGGGCGCCGGTGATGAGGTCATCTACGCCTGGCGCTCCTTCGAGGCGTACCCGATCATCACGCAGATCTCGGGCGCCACCTCCATAAAGGTGCCGCTGACCGCGGGCGAGGTGCACGATCTGGACGCGATGGCCGAGGCGATCACCGACAAGACCCGGCTGATCTTCGTCTGCAACCCGAACAACCCGACCGGCACGGTGGTGCGCAGGGCCGAGCTGGAACGGTTCCTGGATCGGGTGCCCGGTGATGTGCTGGTGGTGCTCGACGAGGCGTACCGCGAGTTCATCCGGGCCGCCGAGGGCGACGGCGGTGCGGTTCCTGACGGGATCGACATCTACCGTGACCGGCCGAATGTGGCCGTGCTGCGGACCTTCTCCAAGGCGTACGGGCTGGCCGGCCTGCGGGTCGGCTTCGCGATCGCCCATGAGCCGGTCGCGGCCGCGCTGCGGAAGACCGCGGTCCCGTTCGGTGTGAGCCAGATCGCACAGGAGGCGGCGGTCGCCTCGCTGCGTGCCGAGGACGAGTTGCTGGGGCGGGTCGGCTCGCTGGTCGCCGAGCGGGAGCGGGTCTACCGGGGACTGGTCGGGCAGGGCTGGACCGTGCCCGAGACGCAGGCCAATTTCGTGTGGCTGCGGCTGGGCGCGCGCACGCTGGACTTCGCCGCGGCCTGTGAGGCGGCCGGTGTGGTCGTACGGCCGTTCGCGGGCGAGGGTGTACGGGTCACGGTCGGGGAGAACGAGGCCAATGACCTCTTCCTGCAGACCGCCGAGGCGTTCCGCAAGGAGATGTAGTCCGGCCGGTGCCGGTGCCGGCTCATCGGAGCCGGAGCCTTGGAGCGAAGGGCGGTCTCTTCGAGGCCGCCCTTCGGCGTTCCCAGGAGCCTCTTCGCAGCCGTTCCCCCGGGTCTCTCCGTGGAGGGACCCCCCCCACGCAAAGATCCGGAAGGGTGTGCGACATAATGCTTGTGAATGTGAACGCTTTCACAAGCGCGCCCCGGTTCCTGTCGTTACGTCCGGGACAAAGGGTGTATGCCGCCGCTACGACCACGGCGATGTGATGTAAGGAGAGATGACGTGGACCTCGCTCTGGCGCCGGAGACCCTGACGCGATGGCAGTTCGGCATCACCACCGTCTACCACTTCCTCTTCGTCCCCCTGACGATCTCGCTCGCCGCGCTCACCGCGGGGCTGGAGACGGCGTGGGTACGCACGGAAAACCCGAAGTACCTCAAGGCCACGAAGTTCTGGGGCAAGCTCTTTCTGATCAATATCGCGATGGGCGTCGTCACCGGCATCGTGCAGGAGTTCCAGTTCGGGATGAACTGGTCCGACTACTCGCGGTTCGTCGGAGACATCTTCGGAGCCCCGCTCGCCTTCGAGGCGCTGATCGCCTTCTTCTTCGAGTCCACCTTCATCGGGCTGTGGATCTTCGGCTGGGACAAGCTGCCCAAGAAGATCCATCTGGCCTGTATATGGATGGTCTCGATCGGCACGATCCTCTCCGCGTACTTCATCCTGGCGGCCAACTCCTGGATGCAGCACCCGATCGGCTACCGGATCAACAAGGAAGCCGGACGGGCCGAACTCACCGACTTCTGGGCGGTGCTCACCCAGGACACGGCGCTCACGCAGTTCTTCCACACGATCACGGCCGCCTTCCTCGTCGGCGGTGCCTTCATGGTCGGTATCGCGGCCTTCCATCTGGCCCGCAAGCGCCACATACCGGTGATGCGCACCTCACTGCGACTCGGCCTGATCACCGTCATGGTGGCCGGACTGTTCACCGCCGTCAGCGGCGACACCCTCGGCAAGGTCATGTTCAAGCAGCAGCCCATGAAGATGGCCGCGGCCGAGGCGCTCTGGGAGGGCGAGGCGCCGGCGCCGTTCTCGGTGTTCGCCTACGGGGACGTCGACAAGGGGCACAACGACGTCGCCATCGAGATCCCCGGGATGCTCTCCTTCCTCGCCAACAACGACTTCAGCTCGTACGTCCCCGGCATCAACGACATCAACAAGGCCGAGCAGGAGAAGTACGGCGCCGGCGACTACAAGCCCAACATCCCTGTCGCCTACTGGGGATTCCGCTGGATGATCGGCTTCGGTATGGCGTCCCTGGCCATCGGCATGGTCGGGCTCTGGCTGACGCGCAAGAAGTTCCTGCTGCCCCCCGCGCTGCGGACCGGCGAGGACGAAGTGCCGAACCTGGTGCTCTTCCGGAAGAAGGCGCTCAGCCCGAGATTCGCCAAGTGGTACTGGATCACCGCCCTCTGGACGCTGCTCTTCCCGCTGATAGCCAACTCCTGGGGCTGGATCTTCACCGAGACGGGACGCCAGCCGTGGGTGGTGTACGGGGTGCTGCGCACCGCCGACGCCGTCTCCCCCGGTGTCTCCCAGGCCGAGGTGCTCACCTCGGTGATCGTCTTCACCCTGCTGTACGCGGTCCTCGCGGTCATCGAGGTCAAGCTGATGGTCAAGTACGTCAAGGCCGGGCCGCCGGAACTCACGGACGCCGACCTCAACCCGCCCACCAAGATCGGCGGCGACCACACGGACGCCGACCGGCCGATGGCCTTCTCGTACTGAGGAGTTGAGGAGCGATGGAACTCCACGACATCTGGTTCGCCCTGATCGCCGTCCTCTGGACCGGCTACTTCTTCCTTGAGGGATTCGACTTCGGTATCGGGATCCTGACCAAGCTGCTGGCCCGGAACCGCAAGGAGCGACGGGTCCTCATCAACACCATCGGTCCCGTCTGGGACGGCAACGAGGTGTGGCTGCTGAGCGCCGGAGGGGCCACCTTCGCCGCCTTTCCCGACTGGTACGCCACGCTCTTCTCGGGCTTCTATCTGCCGCTGCTGCTCATCCTGGTCTGTCTGATCGTGCGCGGTGTCGCCTTCGAGTACCGGGCCAAGCGGCTCGAGGAGAACTGGCAGCGCAACTGGGAGAACGCGATCTTCTGGACGTCCCTGATCCCCGCGGTGCTGTGGGGTGTCGCCTTCGGCAACATCGTGCGGGGCGTGAAGATCGACGCGCAGAAGGAGTACATCGGCACCCTCGGCGATCTGCTCAACCCGTACGCGATCCTCGGCGGGCTGGTGACCCTGGCTCTCTTCACCTTCCATGGCACGGTGTTCGCCGCGCTGAAGACGGTGGGGGACATCCGGGTCAGGGCCAGGAAGCTGGCCCTCCGTCTCGGAGCGGTCACCGCCGTACTGGCGCTCGGCTTTCTGATCTGGACCCAGGCGGACAACGGGGACGGCAGGAGTCTGGTCGCCCTGATCGTCGCCGTGGCGGCGCTGGTCGCCGCCATCGGGGCCATCGCGGCGGGGCGCGAGGGCTGGTCGTTCGCGCTCTCCGGCGTGACGATCGTGGCCGCGGTCGCGATGCTCTTCCTGACGCTCTTCCCGAACGTCATGCCATCCTCGCTGAACGCGGCGTGGAGCCTCACGGTGACGAACGCCTCGTCGACCCCGTACACGCTGAGGATCATGACGTGGTGCGCGGGTATCGCGACTCCGGTCGTGCTGCTCTACCAGGGCTGGACCTACTGGGTGTTCCGCAAGCGGATCGGTACGCAGCACATCGCCGAGTAGCCGCGGCGAAGGCGCCGGATCGCACGGCGCCGGACCGGAAGGCGCTGGATCGCAAGGGCCCGGACCGCGCGGCGTCGGGGTGCAGGCAAGGTAGTAGCGGCAGAGCAGTAGGAGTAGGTGTTTCACGTGAAACCAATCGACCCCCGTCTGCTCCGGTATGCCCGGGCCACCCGCTTCTTCCTGGTGGCCGTGGTGGTCCTCGGCGTGGCCGGAGCGGGGCTGGTCATCGCGCAGGCGATGCTCATCGCCGGGGTGGTGGTCGGGGCGTTCCAGCGCGGGTTCGACGGCTCCGAGCTGCGTACCCCGCTGCTGCTGCTGGTGGCGGTCGCCGCCGGGCGCGGCCTGGTCCTCTGGCTGACCGAGTTGGCCGCTCACCGGGCGAGTGCCGCGGTCAAGTCGGAACTGCGCGGACGGCTGCTGGAGCGTGCCGCCGAGCTGGGCCCGGGGTGGCTGAGCGGGCAGCGCATCGGTTCGCTGGTCGCGCTCGCCACCCGCGGGGTCGACGCGCTGGACGACTACTTCGCACGCTATCTGCCGCAATTGGGGCTCGCCGTGGTGGTGCCGGTGGCCGTCCTGGCCCGGATCGTCACGGAGGACTGGGTCTCGGCGGCCATCATCGTGGTGACCCTGCCGCTGATTCCGCTGTTCATGGTGCTCATCGGCTGGGCCACGCAGGCCCGGATGGACCGTCAGTGGCGGCTGCTCTCCCGGCTGTCGGGCCACTTCCTGGACGTGGTCGCCGGACTGCCGACTCTCAAGGTCTTCGGCCGGGCCAAGGCCCAGGCCGAGTCGATCCGCGCGATCACCTCGGAGTACCGGCAGGCCACCCTGCGTACGCTGCGGATCGCCTTCCTGTCGTCGTTCGCGCTGGAGCTGCTCGCGACCCTGTCGGTGGCGCTCGTCGCGGTCACCATCGGGATGCGGCTCGTCCATGGCGAACTCGATCTGTACACCGGGCTGGTGGTGCTGATCCTCGCCCCCGAGGCCTATCTGCCGATTCGGCAGGTGGGGGCGCAGTATCACGCGGCGGCCGAAGGGCTTTCGGCGGCCGAGGAGATCTTCACGGTGCTGGAGACCGAGCCTCCGGCGGGCGGTACGGGGAAGGTCCCGGGCGCGCTGCGGCTGGAGCTGGACGAGGTGACGGTCCGCCATCAGGGCCGTACGGAGCCTTCGTTGGACACGGCCACGCTGACGGTCGAGCCGGGGGAGACCGTCGCCCTGGTCGGCCCCAGCGGTATCGGCAAGACCACCCTCCTCAATGTGCTTCTCGGCTTCGCCGTACCCGACGAGGGCCGGGTACGGGTGGGCGGCCGTGATCTGGCCTCCCTCGACCCGGAGCGCTGGCGCGAACGGATCGCGTGGGTGCCGCAGCGGCCGTACCTCTTCGCCGGGACGATCGCCGAGAACGTACGACTGTCCCGGCCGGACGCGGACGACGCGGCGGTACGGGACGCACTGCGGGACGCGGGGGCGTACGACTTCGTGGCGGCGCTCCCGGACGGACCGGACACCGCGCTCGGTGAGGACGGGGCGGGGCTCTCGGCGGGCCAGCGGCAGCGGCTCGCGCTGGCCCGCGCCTTCCTCGCGGACCGGCCGCTGCTGCTGCTCGACGAACCCACGGCGGCGCTGGACGGCGAGACGGAGGCGGGCATCGTCGAGGCGGTGCGCCGGCTGGCGGTGGGCCGTACGGTGCTGCTGGTCGTCCACCGGCCGGCGCTGCTCGCGGTGGCGGACCGGGTGGTGACCCTCACGGAGCGGTCGCGGCCCCTCGAACGTACGGCGGGATCCGAGGGGCCGGAGCTGTCGGACGAAGCACGTGCCGTGCCCGCTGCCTTCGGTGCGGTGGACGGAGGAGGCGGCGACGGCGGGGAAGGCGGGGAAGGCGGTGGCATCGGAAACCCAGGGGACGCTGGGAGCGCCGCGGCTCGGACTCCCCTCGCCCGGATGCGGGCCGCCGCCGGTGCGCTCCGTGGTCGCTTCGTGCTCGCGCTGGTCCTCGGGAGCTGCGCGCTCGGCTCCGCCGTCGGGCTCATGGCCGTCTCCGGCTGGCTCATCTCGCGCGCCTCCGAACAGCCGCCCGTTCTCTATCTGATGGTCGCGGTGACGGCGACCCGCGCCTTCGGTATCGGGCGGGCCGTCTTCCGGTACGCCGAGCGGCTCGTGTCGCACGACGCGGTGCTCAGGATGCTCGCCGACCTCAGGGTCTCCGTATACCGGCGGCTGGAGCGCATCGCGCCCGCCGGACTGCGTGCGACCAGGCGTGGCGATCTGCTGTCCCGGCTGGTCGCCGATGTGGACGAACTCCAGGACTACTGGCTGCGGTGGCTGCTCCCGGTCGGCTCCGCCCTGCTCGTCGGGGTGGGCGCCGTCGGATTCACCGCGTGGCTGCTGCCCGAGGCGGGCGCCGTACTGGCCGGGGGGCTGCTCGTCGCTGGTGTGGGCGTACCGCTCCTGAGCGGTGCCTGTGCCCGCCGGGCCGAGCGGCAACTCGCCCCGGCACGGGGACTGCTGGCCACTCACGTCGCCGATCTGCTCAGCGGTGTCGCCGAGTTGACCGTCGCGGGCGCGCTGACGCGCCGGACGCGCCGGACACGCGAGGCGGACGGGACGCTCACGGCCATCGCCTCCCGCGGCGCGAGCGCCAACGCGCTCGGCGGCGGGCTCTCCGCCCTGGTCTGCGGGCTGACCGTCGCCGCGGCCGCGTACGTGGGGGTCGGGGCCCTGGCGGACGGACGGCTCGTGGGCGTCGAACTTGCCGTGGTCATCCTGACCCCGCTCGCCGCGTTCGAGGCGGTCACGGGTCTGCCGCTCGCCGTGCGGTACCGGCAGCGCTCCCGGCGCGGCGCGGAGCGGGTGTGCGAGGTGCTGGACGCGCCCGTACCCGTACGGGAGCCCGAGCGGCCGGCCGCCGCTCCCGTATCGCCGTTCCCGCTGGAGGTGCGCGGGCTGGCCGCGCGGTACCCGGGGCAGCGCCGGGACGCGCTCAGCGGCCTCGATCTGACCCTGACCGCCGGGAAGCGGGTCGCCGTCGTCGGGCCTTCCGGTTCGGGCAAGACGACGCTGGCTCAGGTACTGCTGCGCTTCCTGGACGCGCGCGAGGGCGGCTGCCGGCTCGGCGGTACGGACACGGCCACGCTCGACGGGGATACCGTCCGGCGGTACGTGGGACTGTGCGCCCAGGACGCGCACCTCTTCGACAGCTCCGTACGGGAGAATCTGAGGCTCGCCCGTACGGACGCGACCGAGGACGAACTGCGCGACGCCTTGCGCCGGGCCCGGCTGCTCGACTGGGTCGATGCCCTGCCCGCCGGGCTCGACACGCTCGTCGGCGAGCACGGCGCACGGATCTCCGGGGGACAGCGGCAGCGCCTCGCACTGGCCCGCGCACTCCTCGCGGACTTCCCGGTGCTGGTGCTCGACGAGCCGGCCGAACATCTGGACCTGGCGACGGCCGACGCGCTGACCACCGATCTGCTGGCGGCGACGGAGGGGCGGACAACGCTGCTCATCACCCACCGTTTGCAGGGCCTTGACACGGTTGACGAGGTGATCGTTCTCGACGGCGGTCGCCCTGTACAGCGAGGCTCCTACGCCGAACTGGCCGCCGACGAGGGGCCGCTGCGCCGGATGCTGGAGCGGGAACGCGCCGGAGACCTTCTGGAAGCCCGGAAGTCGACTTTCCCTGTCAAATAGGACTTATTAGGCTCATGAGTATGGACGTGCCCGAGCCCAAGGACCCCCTCGAAGCCGCCGCCCGCGCGGCAAGCAGCCTTGAGGGCCTGTCCGCCGAGACCGCCGCGCGCGTGCCCCAACTACTGGAGGCGATGTGCTCGGTCGGCACCAGTCTCGGGCAGCACTCGACGCTCGACCGGATCTGTGAGACCGCGGCCGAACTCGGCGGTGCCCGGTACGCGGCGATCGGAGTGGTCGACGAAGGGGGCGAGGGCCTCTCGGACTTCGTGACCTACGGGGCCGACGCGGAGATGGCCCGGCGGATCGGGCGCAGACCGGACGGACGGAGCGGCCTCCTCGGCGCACTGATCCGGGACGCCGACCCGATCGGGCTCGCCGATCTGACGACCGATCCGCGCGCCGCCGGATTCCCGCCCGGCCACCCGCCGATGCGGACCTTCCTCGGCGTCCCGATCCGCTTGAGGGACAGGACGATCGGCAATTTCTATCTGGCGGAGAAGGCGGGCGGGGGCGAGTTCAACGACAGCGATCTGCGCCTGCTGCGGGTGCTCGCCACCGAGGCCGGGGTGGCCGTCGGCAACGCCCGGCTGTACGAGGCGGCCCGGCAGCGCGAGCGGTGGATCGACGGCTCGGTCGCCGTCACCACCGCCCTCCTCTCCGGCGGTGACGCCGACGACGCGCTCTCCGTCGTCGCGGAACAGGCCCGCAGACTCTCGGATTCGGCCATGGGCGCGGTGATGCTGCGCGGGCGGGCCGGCGGCCTGGAGGTCGTGGCCGTCTCCGCGGCGCATCCGTTGCTGCGCGTGGGCTCTGTCGTCCCGGCCGAGGCCCCGGCCGCCGCGGCTCTGCTGGCCGGCGAGTCCGTCTTCGTGGACGACGCCGCCACCGACCCGCGGCTGGTGACCAGGCTGGCCTCCGAGTTCGGCCCCCTCATGCTGCTGCCGCTGCGGACCGACGGGCGGGTGCTCGGCGCGCTGTTGATGCCGCGCGCGCGGGGGGCGCGCCTGTTCAGCCGACGGGAACGCGCGCTGGCCACCCAGTTCGCCTCACAGGCGGCGCTGGCCCTGATGATGGCCGAGGCACAGCGGGACCGGGAGCGGCTGGCCGTACTGGAGGACCGTGACCGGATCGCCCGTGACCTCCACGATCTGGTCATCCAGCGGCTGTTCGCCACCGGGATGACGCTGGAGCGGGCCCAGCGCGGAGAGGTGGTGGCGCCGGAGGTGCACCACGGGATCGACAAGGCGGTCGCGGAACTGGACGTGACGATTCAGGAGATCCGTACGGCCATCTTCGCGCTCCAGCAGGGACCGGCCGAGGCCCCGCCCGGGATGCGTGTCCGGGTGTTGCGGGAGATCAATATGGCGGCTGTTCCGCTGGGCTTCCGGCCCGCCCATCGCTTCGTCGGCCCGGTCGACTCCGTCGGCGAACTCGCCGGGAAGAACCTGATCGCCGCGCTCCGGGAGGCCCTTTCCAATGCCTTCCGGCACGCACACGCCACCCGGATCGAAGTCGTCGTCGACTCCACCGTCCGGCTTCCCGACGGCAGGCGCGCGGTCCGGCTGTCGGTCGCCGACGACGGGGTGGGAATTCCGGAGGGCGGGCGGCGCAGCGGGCTGCGCAACCTCGGGCGACGGGCGGAGTCGCTGGGCGGATCGAGTACCTGCGAGCCGGGACTCGGGGAGGGCAGGCGCGGTACGACGGTGGTGTGGGAGGTCCCGCTGTCGTGAGCGGTGCTTACCGCCGCTCATCCTGGTGGCGTCGGGCCACGATCTGCTCGATGACGATCGCGACGCCGTCCTCGTTGTTGGTGACCGTACGTCCGGAGGCGGCGGCCAGTACGTCCGGGTGGGCGTTGCCCATCGCGTACGACGTTCCGGCCCAGGTCAGCATTTCCAGATCGTTCGGCATGTCGCCGAAGGCGACGACCTCGTCGGACGAGATGCCGCGCTGGGCGCAGCAGAGCGCGAGCGTGCTGGCCTTGCTGACCCCGGGGCCGCTGACCTCAAGGAGCGCGCTCGGGCTGGAGCGGGTGATGGTGGCGCGGTCGCCCACCGCCGTGCGGGCCACGGTGAGGAAGCCGTCGGGCGTCAGATCGGGGTGGTGGGCCAGCAGCTTCACCACGGGGGCGGCGGACGCGTCCTCAGCCTGCTGTTCCCGTACTGGTTTCTGCACCTGCTCCTGTACCTGTTCCCGTACCTGGAGGAGCTTCTCCGCGGTGGCGACGGTCGCGCCCGGATCCTGGTGGAAGGGCGGATACGCCGGCTCGTAATGGATGCCGGTGGTCAGCTCGACGGCGAAGGTCGTGCCGGGCGCGGCGTCGCGCAGCGCCCGGACGACGGACAGGGCGGTGTCGCGCTCCAGGGGGCGGACCTGCAGCAGCTTGCCGCCCGCGTGCAGGTCGACGACCGCGGCGCCGTTGGCGCAGATCGCCATCCCGTGGCCGTGCACATGCTCGCTGACGACATCCATCCAGCGCGCCGGGCGGCCGGTGACGAAGAAGACCTCGATGTCGGCCCGCTCGGCGGCGGCGAGCGCGGCGATCGTCCGTTCCGAGAGGTACTTGTCGTCGTGCAGCAGAGTGCCGTCGAGATCGGTGGCGATCAACCGCGGTCTGGCGGGGAGCGGGGAGTCGTCGGGCGCGGGCGCGGGTCCATTGGGCGAGGTCACGCGTCCATTCTCCCGTACGGATACGCACGGGCGTGCGGAGGGGCGCACATCTGAGTGGGGGTGGTGAGCGCCGGCGGTCCGATGACCGGCTGTCGGTTCCCATACCGCGTACACCTACGACCATCTGTCCTGGCGGACCTTCCGTGACCGGCCCTGGTTCGGGGCGGTGCCGACCCTCACCGCGGCCGCCGCCGTCACCGCTCATACGCCGCTCACGCCGCTCTCGGACTCTGCTCCGAAGATCTCAGCGCCGTCCGGCACCGAGCAGCTCACTCAGACGGTTGCCGACGACGGACACCCCAGGCCGCGGCTCACTCTCGTCATACCAGGGCTTGCGTCGGCGCAGCAGTACCTCACCGTGCTCGCTCCAGGTGAATCCGGGCTTCTTCAACAGCTTCCGGAACACCGCGTCGGCGGTCTCCGGGTGGGCGGCGGCCAATCGGCGGATCGGCAGCGGCGTGATCGGCTCCTCTCGCAGGTACGTGCGCAGCAGGTCCAGGTACCGCTTGCGGCCCGCGAGGGCCACGTCCGAGAAGAGGTTCCGCAGCATCCCGTACTCCGCATAGAAGTTGAGCCCGTCGACCTCGTCGTAGATGACACCGACGGTGTCCGAGTCCGCGAGATCTCGCGGCAGTCCGAAGAACGGCAGGTCCGGGCCGGGGAGACGGCTGTCCCGGGCGCGGTCGGGCTGTCCGGTGACGGCGGTCTCCTGGCGGTGGCGGTAGTAGGCGTTGAGACGGTCCTCGGCTTGGGCAGGCGGAAGAACAAGCTCGTCGCTGCCAAAGAACTAGATGAACGCGGCCCGGTCCTCCCGCATCCGCTGCCATCCCTGCTCGATCTTCTCGGGGTTGCGGAAGACCAGTTCGGGCCGGCTGGTGGCCAGCCCGAGAGCGGCTCGGGCGATCTTGGTGGCGCTGGACCTGGGGTAACGCGCCATCGCCCCGGAGACCAGCCACGCTCCGTCGGCCGAGTGGACGGGTACCAGGCAGGTGTGGAGGAATCCTCCCCTGGACACTCCACGGAAGGCCGCCCGCCCGACATTCGAGTACGCGCGGTACACGAGGTCGTCGACGAGGTTCAGCAGGACGACGGCATCACCCTCTTTGCGCTGCATCTCGAAGATGCCCTCAACCGGTTCACGCCAGCCGAGCAGCATCTCCTGGTCGACTGCGGTCAAGTCTCTCCGTCCGGCAACGAAGCGGTCGACCACGGTCGAACCGTCCGGCAGGCGGTGCCGCAGGATGAAGCGGTCCATGCTCCTGACGGCCTCGCCTTCGTCCAAGTGCCGCTCGGGCCCTGCGGCCTCCAGCTGGACGGGGGTCAACCACCGGTCGAAGCGGGGGCTCTGCGCGAAGGCGACCAGCTGCCCCTTCAGCTCGGAACTGCGCTCGATGAGTTCGGTCAGCGACGGTTCATCGGTGCTGTGATTCGAGCCCTGCACGGCATCAGCCACGTTCAGCCCCTCCATGCAAGCCAGTTCCGCGTGAAGTGCGAGGGCCCGGCCTCAACCGGCCCAGTGACGGTACGCGTCGATCCATTCCGCGCCCTCCGGGGCCGGGTCGGGCAACGGCAGCTCCAGGATTCCGATCGACTGCCGGGTGCCACCGCGTGAGCACAGGGCGACGATCCCGCCGTCCGGCGCGAGGTCGATGCCGCGCACTGTTACCTCGACGCCGAGGACCGCGGTGGTGAAGGGCAGGGCGAGGTGCTCCTCAAGCAGGGTGAACAAACCGGCCAGCTGCTCGTCCTCGCTGTACGCGTCGACAGTCGCCTCTTCGATCATGGCCTCGAGTTCAGCCGTGCTCGTCGTGCCCACGGAGTCACCCTAGCGACCTTCGGGGGCGCCGTGGGGCTTCTTGCACCTGCTCCGACGGCACGGCCGTGGTGGCCGGCAGCCCGCGCGTATCGTCTGGGGCATGCATCTGAGTACGGTGATCCTCCCCATACATCGGTGGGGTGAAGGACAGAAGATCTGGCGGCGGGCCGAAGAGCTCGGTTTCCACGCCGCGTACACATACGACCACCTGTCGTGGCGTACCTTCCGGGACAGGCCGTGGTTCGGAGCGGTGCCCACGTTGACCGCCGCGGCGACGGCTACACGGAGCATGCGTTTGGGCACCCTCGTCACCTCGCCGAACTTCAGACATCCGGTGACGCTCGCCAAGGACCTCATCTCGCTGGACGATGTCTCGGACGGCCGGATCACCCTCGGGATCGGATCGGGCGGCACCGGCTTCGACGCCACGGTGCTGGGGCAGGAGCCATGGACGCCGAAGGAGCGGGCCGACCGGTTCGCCGAGTTCGTGCCACTGCTCGACCGGCTGCTGACCGAGGACTCCGTGACGTACGACGGGACGTACTACTCGGCGGTCGAAGCGCGCGGCATCCCGGGGTGTGTGCAGCGGCCCCGGCTGCCCCTCGCGGTGGCGGCCACCGGGCCGCGCGGGCTGAAGCTCGCCGCCCGGCACGGTCAGGCATGGGTGACGACGGGGGATCCGAAGCTGTCCGAGACGGGTACGCCGGAGCAGTCGCGTGCCGCCATCAGCGGGCAGATCGCCGGGCTGGGCAAGGCCTGCGCGGAGATCGGGCGGGACGTGTCCGAGGTGGAGAAGATCCTGCTCACCGGCTTCACCCCGGACCGTAGTGGCCCGATGGAGTCGCTCGACGCGTTCGTGGACTTCGCGGGCAGGCACTTCGAGCTGGGTATCACCGAGATCGTGATGCACGCCCCGATCCCGGACTCGGAATTCGCCGCCGACCAGCGGGTCTACGAACGGATCGCCACCGAGGCTCCGGCCCAGCTCCGGCGGTAGCGGTCGTTCCGGGCTCCTGCGGGTCTTCTCTGCGGGTCTCTTGAGGGGCTCCTGCGGGGCTCGTGCAGGGCTCGTCCGAGACCGGGCAGATGTCGGTTGTCAGCCGTCAGCCGTCAGCCGGGAAAACGCAGGTATCGCGGCGGTACGGAGTCGGTGAGCCAGACGCCATTGGCGCTCACGTGGAACACCAGCCCGTCGCGGTGCATCGCCTCCGCGTCCACCGGGAGGACGACGGGCCGGCCGCGGCGCGCACCCACCCGCGTCGCGGTCTCGCGGTCGGGCGAGAGATGGACGTGATGGCGGTCCATGGGGCGCAGCCCCTCGGCGCGGATCGCCCCCAGGTTGCGGGCGACCGTGCCGTGGCAGAGGTACGCGGGCGGTTGTGCCGGGGCCAGCTCCAGATCGACGGTGACGGTGTGGCCCTGGTTGGCGCGGATCCGGTCGCCGTCGATCGTGAAGCGCCGCTTGTCGTTGACGGCGACCACATGGTCGAGTTCGGTACGGCTCAGCCGGAAGCCGTGCGCGGCGGCGGCGGCCATCAGCTCGTCGATCGGCACCCAGCCGTGCGCGTCGAGGGTGATGCCGATCCGTTCGGGCTGGTGGCGCAGATGTTTGGAGAGGTACTTCGACACCTTCACGATGCGTCGTTCATCGGATATTCCGGTCATCGCAACAGCGTGACGGGTGGTGCTGTCCCCGCGCCACCTCATATCAAAATGCTGACGGTCCGTAGGTTTGATCCACAGTCAACTTGGTTTATCCACAGGCTATTTGGTAACTCTGTGGACAACTGGCTGGCGTTTTAACCTATTTGGTTAATTTGACTGTCTTGTCCGTGAGTTGAGGTGAGGTCGTCCAAGGTCCTTGTCTGAACCTCGCGTTCGGTGGCCGCGGCGACAAAGGCCGCGACCCTCTCTTGGCCAACCAGGCTTTCCACAGCCTGGATCGTGTCAGCGGGCAACGGTACGGACCGGGTCCCGGACGGGGCCGCGGGCGGGGTGTCCACCGCCAGTTGCCGCTGGAGGTGACGGGTGGCGAACAGCCGCATCGCACGTGCCAGTTCGGCATCGACCGACCGCCGCGTCAGCGGCCGCATCCGGCGCACCAGTGCGGCGGCCTCGGCCGCTTCCGCGTCCGTCGGCGTCCGGTGGCCGAGACAGCGGGCGAAGACATGCTCGGTGGTGAACTCCAGGAAACGGGAGGCGATATGTTCGACTTGGCCGCGAAGCTCCCGCAGATGTCCGGAGATCGCGGGCAGCGCAACCCCCGCCGCGTGCAACTCCGCCGCCACGGCGAGCTCCTGAGGGCTGGGGACGAGGAAAACGTCATCCCGGCCCGGGATACGTTCCAGCACGCCCAGCTCCAGAGCCTCCTCGATGGCCGCGTCATTGCGCGTGCCGCCGAACCGTTCGTCCAGCTCCGCCCGGGAGATTCTGGCCGCCTCCTCGTCGGCCCACGGTCCGTGCACCTCGGCGACCAGCCCGAGCACGCCGCCCAGTCCCCGCCCGGCGTCCCACGCCTCCAGCAACTCCTTGATGGACGCGAGGGTGTAGCCCCGGTCGAGCAGATCGGCGATCTGCCGCAGCCGGGCGAGATGGGCGCCGTCGTACACATTGGCCCGGCCACGCCGCTCCGGTCTGGGCAGCAGCCCGCGGTCCTGGTAGGCGCGGATCGTACGGACCGTGGCGCCGCTCGCCTGCGCGAGACCCTCGATCCGGTACTCGGCGCCGGGCGCGGACTCCGGAACGGACCCGGACACGCTCACTTCCTTCGTCCCAGGGCCGCGCGGCCCACCGCGTCCACCGCGTCCACCGCCGCACGCGCCGCCGGCGAGGTCGCGAGATAGTCGACGGCCTTGCGCAGCGAGCCCTCCTGGGAGGGATGGTACGAGCGCCGGAAATAGCGGGGAATCGCGGAGCCGAGCTCCCGCCAGGTGGGCAGCAGCCCCTTGTCGACCGCCTTGTTGTGCTCACGCAGCGAATAGCGCAGCCGGCCCGCGAGCCGGGGGTCGTGCCGGATCAGATACGCGGCGCCCCGGGCCCACAGCCACAGCAGTACGGGAGCGGTGACGCACATCGTCCCGATCCGCCGGGCGTACCGCGCCGGATCGGAGCCGCCGCAGTGCTGGTACACGTCGAACGCCACCGCACGGTGCTCCACCTCCTCCGCGCCGTGCCAGCGCAGCAGATCGAGCATGACCTCGTCGGCGCCCGCGCGGTCCAGCCCCTCCGCGCGCAGCACCCAGTCGCCGATGACCGCCGTGAACTGCTCGATCGCGGCGATGAAGGCCAGCCGGTAGAGGAGCCATTTCCCGGCAGGGAAGGGCATCCCCCAGGGCGGCTTCTCGCCGAGCAGTCGTTCGAAGAGGAAGTTCACGTGCCGGGTGTACGCCTCGGTGCCCAGCCGTTGCTCCGACAGGTGGTTCAGCACAGAGGAGTGCTGCACGCTGTGCGTGGCCTCCTGCCCCATGAACCCCTTGACGTCCTTGAGCAGCCGCGCGTCGGTGACCAGCGGAAGGCTCTCCTTGAAGACCTTCACGAACCACCGCTCGCCCGCGGGCAGCAGCAGATGCAGCACATTGATGACATGGGTGGCGGTGGGCTCGTCCGGTATCCAGTGCAGAGGGGTCTCGCGCCAGTCGAACGAGACCCGGCGTGGCACGATGGGGTGTTGCTCGTCCAACTCGGCGCTCACAGTGGCGGCTCCACCCGTGCGAGGGCACGCAGCGCGCCCGGCGCGATCCGGGACAGCAGCCGCGCACCGCGGGCCTCCGGAGTGACCGGCACCACGGCCTGGTTGCGCACGACGGCGCGCAGTACGGCGTCGGCGACCTTCTCGGGCGGGTAGTTGCGCAGACCGTACAGCCGGGACGACTTCTTCCTGCGCCGCTCCTCCTCCTCTGCGGAGACACCCGTGAATCGCGCGGTGGACGTGATGTTGGTGTTGACGAAGCCGGGGCAGATGGCGGAGACCCCGATGCCCTGGCCGGCCAGTTCGGCCCGGAGACACTCGCTCAGCATCAGCACCGCCGCCTTGGACGTGCTGTACGCGGGCAGCGCCCTCGAGGGCTGATACGCGGCCGCGGAAGCGGTGTTGACGATATGACCGCCCTGGCCACGCTCGGCCATCTGCTTGCCGAAGAGCCGGCAGCCATGGATGACGCCCCACAGATTGACGTCCAGGACCTTCTTCCAGTCCTCGGCGGTGGTGTCGAGGAACGCTCCCGACAGCCCGATCCCCGCGTTGTTGACCAGCACATCGACGATGCCATACTCCGTGGCGACCCTCTCGGCGAGCTTCTCCATCGCCTGCCCGTCGCCGACGTCGGCCGGCTCGGCCCAGGCCTCCGGGGCGCCGATCAGCCGGGCCAGCTCCGCGGTCCTGGCCGCCCCCTCCGCGTCCCGGTCGACCGCGACGATCCGCGCGCCCGCCTCGGCGAACGCGAAGGCGATGGCCCGGCCGATGCCGCTGGCCGCGCCGGTGACCAGCACCAGCTGTCCGCCGAAGCGCTCGGCGTACGGACCGCGCGGCGCCGTACCGCGGTCCGGGAGCCCGCCGTCCTCGTGGGCCGTGACGAAGTCACCGATCCAGGTGGCCAGTTGGTCGGGGCGGGTGCGGGGCACCCAGTGCTTCGCGGGCAGCGTGCGCCGCACGAGGTGCGGAGCCCACTGCTCCAGATCGTCGTAGAGCCGTTCCGACAGGTAGGCGTCGCCGGTGGGCGTGATCAGCTGCACCGGGGCGTGCGCGTAGGCGTCGGTGCGCGGCCGGCGCAGCCGGGCGCGGACGTTGTCCCGGTAGAGCCACGCTCCGTGCGCCGCGTCCCGCGGCAGCGAGGACGTCGGGTACGTACCGCCGGGGATCTTCTCGATCCGCTGGAGGATCTTCGGCCACCGCCTGCCGAGCGGCCCGCGCCAGGCCAGCTCCGGCAGCACGGGCGTATGCAGCAGATAGATGTACCAGGATTTGGCGCCCTGCCCGAGGAGCTGGCCGGCCCGGCGCGGAGTGGGCCGGGCCACCCGCTGCTTGATCCAGTGCCCCAGATGGTCGAGGGAGGGTCCCGACATCGAGGTGAAGGAGGCGATCCGGCCCTCGGTCCGCGCGACCGTGACGAACTCCCAGGACTGCACGGAGCCCCAGTCGTGGCCGACCAGATGGACCGGCCTGTCCGGGCTCACCGCGTCGGCGACCGCCAGGAAGTCGTCCGTCAGCTTCTCCAGCGTGAAGCCCCCGCGCAGCGGGACCGGCGCCGTCGACCTGCCGTGACCCCGTACGTCGTACAGCACCACATGGAAACGGTCCGCGAGCCGTTCCGCGACCTCCGACCAGACTTCTTTGCTGTCCGGATACCCATGCACCAGCAGGACGGTCGGCCGCGCCGGATCGCCCAGCTCGGCGACGCACAGCTCGATCCCGCCCGTACGCACCCGGCGCTCGCGCGCACCCGTCAGGCCCGTGTCCGTACCACCGCTCCCGCCCGCACTGTTACCCATACGGCCTCCGCCACTCATACGGCCTCCGCCCAGCGCCGCACATGCGGCAGATCGTCGTCCAGCCAGAACGCGCCCTGCTCCGGGTCCCTGGAGTCGGTGACCACCAGGATCTCCTCGAACTTCGCGCCGGTACCCCGGAATCCGAGGTGGGGTTCGACCGCCCACAGCCCCGGCTTCGGCGGGTGATCGGAGAATCTGTACGGGCTCCACAGCGGCGACCAGCCGTCCCGGTGGCCGTGCAGGGCGTCGTCCAGCAGCCCCTTGAGCGACTGGGTGCCGAAGCCGAACACATGGGGCGACCAGCGACGCTCCTTCACCCGGTCGATCTTGTGGGCGATGACACCGAAGGGGTACGCGCGATGCCGGTTGGCGTATCCCTGCCGCACCATCAACCGGTCCACGTCCTCGTAGATCTCCCGCAGCGGGCGCCGCTCGCGCACCTCCCGCAGGATCAGCCCACGGTGCGCCTCAAGGTCGGCGAGCAGCTTTCCGTGCAGTCGGTTCGGCCCCAGACAGCCCGAGTAGCCGACATCGGCTGCGAAGCCGCGGTGGACCGGCGCCAGATCGAGGATGAACGGCATGCCCGCTTCCAGCCGCCGGCCGGTGGGAAAGAACTGCGGTGGTATCCGGAAGCCCGCGAACGCCGTACGGTCCCCGAACCACGCGAAGGGCAGATGGAACCAGTCGCGCACGCCACGGGCACGGAGCCACTCGCGCTGCATGCGCGCCGCCTCGCGCTCGGTCACCCCCGGCCGCAGCCGCGCGGCGACCGCCTCCGCGCACGCGTACGCCAGGCGCTGCACCTCCCTGAACCCCCGCAGCTCCGCGGTCCGCGCGTCCGTCACCGCGTCCGTCACTGCGTCGCCTCCCACCCGTCCCCACCCCGTTCCGTGTGCGGTACGTGTTCGTAACGTGACACAGACGAATGTGACAATGGTTGGCGGCGACGTCAAGGGCTGGGGCATTCCTGTGGATAACCGGCGGGCGCCCGGTGCCCCTACGGGTTCCCTACATCTGGAGGCTGACATGGATACAGCCGCCTGGTCTGACGCTCACCGTGCCCCGCGCCACTACCGTCGAACCGTGACTGTGATCGCGACAGAAAGCCTGAGCAAGCGGTTCCCCCGGGTGACCGCGCTTGACCGGCTCTCCTTGGACATCGGACCGGGTGTGACCGGCCTGGTGGGCGCCAACGGGGCCGGCAAGTCCACCATGATCAAGATCCTGCTGGGTCTGTCCCCCGCCACGGAAGGCCGGGCCACGGTGCTCGGGCTCGATGTCGCCACCAGCGGCGGCGCCATCCGTGAGCGCGTCGGATACATGCCCGAGCACGACTGCCTGCCGCCGGACGTCTCGGCCACCGAGTTCGTCGTCCACATGGCGCGCATGTCCGGACTTCCACCGACCGCGGCCCGTGAGCGGACCGCCGACACGCTGCGCCATGTCGGCCTGTACGAGGAGCGCTACCGCCCCATCGGCGGCTACTCCACGGGTATGAAGCAGCGCGTCAAGCTCGCGCAGGCGCTGGTCCACGACCCCCAACTCGTCCTTCTCGACGAGCCGACCAACGGTCTCGACCCGGTCGGCCGCGACGAGATGCTCGGCCTCATCCGGCGCGTCTACACCGACTTCGGCATCTCCGTCCTGGTCACCTCGCACCTCCTGGGCGAGCTCGAACGCACCTGTGACCATGTCGTCGTCATCGACGGCGGAACGCTTCTGCGCTCCAGTTCCACCAGCGACTTCACGCAGACCACCACCACCCTCGCGGTCGAGGTCACCGACACGGACGCGCACCCCGACGGCACGCGGTCCCTGCGCGAGGCCCTCACCGCCGCCGGACTCACTCTCCACGCGGGCATGGAGGAAGGGCTGCCCGGCGCGGGACACATCCTGCTGATCGAGGCCAAGGGCGAGGAGACGTACGACGTCGTCCGCGACACCGTCGCCGGGCTCGGCCTGGGGCTCGTACGGATGGAACAGCGCCGCCACCACATCGCGGAGGTCTTCCGCCCGCAACCGTCCGCCGAAGAGGCCCAGCCGGGCCAGGGCGCCGACGAGGCGGAGTACGCACTGCAGAAGGGAGGCGCCCGCGATGAGCACTGAGACCGAGACCGGTACCGGGGCAGGTGCCGGAGCCAGCCGGATCCACAACATCGGGTACCGCAACTACGACGGGCAGCGGCTCGGCCGCGCCTATGCCCGGCGCTCCCTCTACTCGCAGTCCCTGCGCGGCGCGTACGGACTCGGCCGCTCGGCCAAGTCCAAGGTCCTGCCGATGATCCTCTTCGCGGTGATGTGCCTGCCCGCGGCGATCATCGTCGCGGTCGCCGTCTCGACCAACCTCAAGACCCTGCCGCTCGACTACACGCGCTACGCGATCGTCACCCAGGCCGTCATCGGCCTCTATCTCGCCGCCCAGGCCCCGCAGTCCGTCTCGCGGGATCTGCGCTTCAAGACCGTGCCGCTGTACTTCTCCCGCCCGATCGAGCGGGTCGACTACGTCGTCGCGAAGTACGGGGCGATGGCCTCCGCGCTCTTTGTGCTGACCGCGGCGCCGCTCGTCATCCTCTATGTGGGTTCTCTGCTGGCCAAGATGGACTTCGTCGACCAGAGCAAGGGGTTCGGCCAGGGGCTGGCCTCGGTCGCGCTGCTCTCGCTCCTCTTCGGCGGGATCGGCCTCGTGATGGCCGCGCTCACCCCGCGCCGCGGCTTCGGTGTCGCCGCGGTCATCGCCACCCTCACCATCTCCTACGGCGCGGTCTCCACCGTCCAGGCGATCGCCTGGCAGACGGACGCGCTCGGCGCCGTCAAGTGGCTCGGTCTCTTCTCGCCGGTCACGCTCATCGACGGCGTACAGACCGCTTTCCTGGGCGCCACCTCCGCCTTCCCCGGCGAGGCGGGTCCCTCGGCCGGCGTGGGCGTGATCTATCTGCTGGTCGTACTCGCGCTCGTCCTCGGCTCGTACGCCGTTCTCATGCGCCGTTACCGGAAGGTCGGGCTGTGACCACCATCAATATCGAGCACACCTCGCGCTGGTTCGGCAATGTGGTGGCCGTCAACGACGTCACGATGACGATCGGCCCCGGCGTCACCGGCCTGCTCGGCCCCAACGGCGCGGGCAAGTCCACCCTCATCAACATGATGGCGGGCTTCCTCGCCCCCTCCACGGGCACTGTCACCCTCGACGGGGAGCAGATCTGGCGCAACGAGTCCGTCTACCGGCAGATCGGCATCGTGCCGGAGCGGGAGTCGATGTACGACTTCCTCACCGGTCTCGACTTCGTCGTGGCAAACGCCGAACTGCACGGACTGGGCGCGAAGGCGGCCCGCGCCGCGCTCGCCACGGTCGAGATGGAGTACGCGCAGGACCGCAAGATCGCGACGTACAGCAAGGGCATGCGCCAGCGCGTGAAGATGGCGTCCGCGCTGGTGCACGACCCGTCGGTGCTGCTCCTGGACGAGCCGTTCAACGGGATGGACCCGCGCCAGCGGATGCAGCTGATGGATCTGCTGCGGCGTATGGGCGCCACGGGCCGGACAGTGCTGTTCTCCTCCCATATCCTGGAGGAGGTCGAGCAACTCGCCTCGCACATCGAGGTGATCGTGGCCGGCCGCCATGCCGCCTCCGGCGACTTCCGCAAGATCCGCCGCCTCATGACCGACCGGCCGCACCGCTATCTCGTACGGTCCAGCGACGACCGCGCGCTCGCCGCCGCGCTGATCGCCGACCCGTCGACGGCCGGTATCGAGGTCGACATCGCCGAGGGCGCACTGCGCATCCAGGCGGTCGACTTCGGCCGCTTCACCGAACTGCTGCCACGGGTCGCCCGTGAGCACTCCATCCGGCTGCTCGCGGTCTCGCCCTCGGACGAGTCACTCGAATCGGTCTTCTCCTACCTCGTAGCGGCCTGAGCGGCCTGAAAGGAGCTGTGACGTCATGTACAACCCCACAGTCGCCCGGCTCACCTACCGGGCCCTGCTCGGCAGGCGCCGGGCCGCGATCCTCTTCGTACTGCCCGCTCTGCTGATCCTCATCGCGGCGGCCGTCCGCGGCTTCAACGGAGTGGACGATCAGGTCGCGTCCGATGTGCTGGGCGGCTTCGCCCTGGCCACGATGGTGCCGCTGATCGGCGTGATCGCGGGGACGGGCGCGATCGGGCCCGAGATCGACGACGGCTCGATCGTCTATCTGCTGTCCAAGCCGGTGAAACGGTCGACGATCATCTTCACCAAGCTGATCGTGGCGATAGCCGTGACCATGGCGTTCTCCGCGATCCCCACCTTCATCGCCGGATACGTCCTGAACGGCAACGGCCAGCAGATCGCCGTCGCCTATACGGTCGCGGCGCTCGTCGCCTCGATCGCCTACAGCGCGCTGTTCCTGCTGCTCGGCACGGTCAGCCGGCACGCGGTGGTCATAGGACTCGTCTACGCGCTGGTCTGGGAGACCCTCTTCGGCAGCCTGGTGGCGGGCGCGCGCACGCTCAGCGTCCAGCAGTGGTCCCTGGCCCTCGCCCAGAAGATCGGCGACGGTACGACGATCACGTCGGACGTCGGACTGCCGCTGGCGGTGGTCCTGTTGGTGGGGGTCTCGGTGGTCGCGACCTGGTACGCGGGACAGAAACTGCGGACGTTGACGCTCGCCGGCGAGGAGTGAGCCGAAGGCTCCGCCCTCCACATCCTCCGACGTACGCCGTCGTAACGCCGCAACCCCTGCCCGATGGGCAGGGGTTGCGGCGTAACTGTACGGTTATCGGCTCGTTGTTCGATGTGCGTGGAGGCAACTGGGATTCGTAGCGTCGAGCCTTTGTGAAACTGGGGATTGCCGGTGCCGGATCGAAAGCCGCACCGGTCATTGAGTGAGTAGCCACCGTGAGCCGACCTCCGCCCCTGAAGCCCGGGGACAGGGCCGACCATCATCGGTTCTACAAGGGGAAGGCATTTCCATGCCACCTGAAGGTGCTCTGCTCGAATCGCGCACGATGCGCGACAGCGTTGTGGGGCGGGTCGAGGCGCTCGACAAGATCAAGGCTCTGGTCATGCTCCCGGACGGCATTCACCTCCGTACAGAGGACGTGTCCCGGTACTTCGAAGTATCCACAGACGTCATCAGGCAGTTGACCGCACGGCACCGAGCGGAACTCGCAGAGAATGGGATGCGAGTGCTGCGAGGCTCTGACCTGCGGCGATTTCATAGTGACATGCTGTCACTATGTAACCCGGACAGGGGGGAAAGTTATCCACAGGCGGTCACGCAGCTCACGCTCTACACCCGTCGCGCCGTCCTCAACATCGCGATGCTTCTTCGCGACAGCGACATCGCGCGGTGCGTCCGGACGTACCTCCTCGATGCCGAGGACGATCTGCGGAAGGGGTACGTGGACCTCGACCGGCGGGTCACCGACTCGAGGCCTGCCTCGGTGGGGTCGGGGTCGCGCTGCGGGAGTTGGGGCCGGTTCTGAACCGGATGTCGTACCGGCTCGACAGTCTGGACCGGCGGCTCGACGCGACCAATCGGTTTGTCACCGCCATCAGCAACCGGCTGTGCGAGATGTCCGCGGACATCCACCGCGTGGACGCCAGGGTGGACGACGTCGTCCACCAGCTGAGGGATCTTCGTCGCGGGCGTAAGCGCCGCTGATCCTCTGAGGCCGGCCCGCGTCCGTCCAAGAGCCACTCCTTGGGCGGGCGTGGGCCGTGCCGCGAATATTCGGTGGCGCCGAACCGCCCTGCCGGTCAGAGTAGTTGTGTCAGGACACACCACAGACCGGGAGCGGAACGCGGCGATGACCGGGAGGCCGAGTCCGTCGAGTTCCCAGCGGGGCAGCACCGTGTAGGCATCGGAGTACTCATCACCACTCCGCGCAGCCGCCGGGGCGCTGCCCAGGGGCGGCCGCTTCGAGCGCGCATCCGCGCGGGCCGCCCCTCCCCGGAGGATTGGCCGAGTGGTAAGGCAACGGCTTGCTGAGCCGCGGTCGGGTGCGAGCCCGCGCGCGTTCGATCCGCGCATCCTCCGCCGAAGTCCCGTCCCCGTCCCTGTTCTCGTCCCCGCCCCGTCCCCGTCCTCGTCCTCGTCCTCGTCCTCGTCCTCGTCCCACAGGACCGAGAGACCCTTGGCCGGTTCTCCGGATCAGGCCCTAGCCCAGCAGCCTCTCCAGCACCAGCGCGATGCCGTCGTCCTCGTTCGACGCCGTGACCTCGTCCGCCACGGCTTTCAGCTCCTCGTGCGCGTTGGCCATCGCCACGCCGTGCCGCGCCCAGCCGAACATCGGGATGTCGTTCGGCATGTCGCCGAAGGCGATCGTGTCCGCCGCTTTGACACCCAGCCGGCGCGCCGCCAGCGAGAGTCCGGTGGCCTTGCTCAGGCCCAGCGGCAGGATCTCCACGACACCGGCGCCCGCCATCACCACGTCCACGAGGCTGCCGACGGTCGCACGCGCGGCGTGTGCCAGCGCGTCGTCGTCCAGCTCCGGATGCTGGATGTACACCTTGTTGAGCGGCGCCGACCACAGCTCCGCCGGATCGTCGACCAGGACTGCCGGAAGCGGTCCTTCCTGCACCCGGTAGCCGGGGCCGACCAGCACATCGCCGTCGAGTCCGTCCCGACTCGCGGCCAGCGCCAGCGGGCCGACCTCTCCCTCGATCTTGGCGATCGCCAGCCCGGCCAGTTGACGGTCCAGCGTCAGCGACGTCAGCAGCTTGTGCTCACCGGCGTGATAGACCTGCGCACCCTGGCCGCACACCGCGAGACCCTCGTACCCGAGGTCGTCGAGTATGTGCCGGGTCCATGGCACGGCACGTCCGGTGACGATGATGTGCGCCGCGCCCGCCGCGGTGACGGCGGCGAGCGCTTCGCGCGTACGCCCGGAGACCGTGCCGTCCTCACGCAGCAGCGTGCCGTCCAGATCGGTCGCGACCAGTCTGTACGGGAACGACGGCGCCGAGGAGGGCGCGGAGGACGGCGAGGGCGCTGCCGAGGGGTCCGTGCTCACTTGGCGATCGGTTCCAGTGCCTCACGGCCGCCCAGATACGGGCGGAGCACCTCGGGCACCCGGACCGAACCGTCCGGCTGCTGGTGGTTCTCCAGAAGCGCCACGATCGTGCGCGGGACGGCGCACAGCGTGCCGTTCAGCGTCGACAGCGGCTTGACCTGCTTGCCGTCCCTCATCCGGATGGAGAGCCGGCGGGCCTGGAAGCCGTCGCAGTTGGACGCCGAGGTCAGCTCGCGGTACTTGCCCTGGGTCGGGATCCACGCCTCGCAGTCGAACTTGCGCGAGGCCGAGGCACCCAGATCGCCCGTGGCCACATCGATCACCTGGAAGGGCAGCCCGAGGCCGGTCAGCCACTGCTTCTCCCAGTCCAGCAGCCGCTGGTGCTCCGACTGCGCCTCGGCCGGGTCGACGTACGAGAACATCTCGACCTTGTCGAACTGGTGGACCCGGAAGATGCCCCGGGTGTCCTTGCCGTACGTCCCGGCCTCACGGCGGAAGCACGGCGAGAAGCCCGCGTACCGTAGGGGCAGCTTGTCGGCCTCGATGATCTCGTCCATGTGGTACGCGGCGAGCGGCACCTCCGACGTACCGACCAGGTAGTAGTCGTCCTTCTCCAGGTGGTACACGTTCTCCGCGGCCTGGCCGAGGAAGCCCGTGCCCTCCATGGCGCGCGGGCGGACCAGCGCGGGCGTCAACATGGGGACGAAGCCGGCCTCGGTGGCCTGCGCGATCGCCGCGTTGACGAGAGCGAGCTCCAGCAGCGCGCCGACACCCGTCAGGTAGTAGAAGCGCGAGCCGGACACCTTGGCGCCCCGCTCGACGTCGATGGCGCCCAGCGCCTCGCCCAGCTCCAGGTGGTCCTTGGGCTCGAAGCCCTCCGCCGCGAAGTCACGGATCGTGCCGTGCGTCTCCGTGACGACGAAGTCCTCCTCGCCGCCCACCGGGACGTCGGGGTGGACGATATTGCCGATCTGGAGGAGCAGCCGCTTGGCGTCCTCGTCGGCTTCGTGCTGCTCGGCGTCGGCGGCCTTGACGTCCGCCTTCAGCTGCTCCGCCTTCCTGAGAAGCTCCGTCTTCTCCTCCGGAGACGCCTTGGGGATCAGCTTGCCGAGCGACTTCTGCTCGGAGCGCAGCTCATCGAAGCGCAGGCCGGACGACCGGCGCCGCTCATCGGCGGAGAGCAGGGCGTCGACCAGGGCGACGTCCTCTCCACGGGCGCGCTGGGAGGCGCGAACACGGTCGGGGTCCTCACGGAGCAGGCGAAGGTCAATCACCCCACCAGGCTACCGGTGCGCACCGACACCGCCCCACTCGATATCGACAGGCGTGCCTCTTTGTCCTAATTGCCGGAATTGATAAACCTGTCGGGAAAACCCTCAACGGTTGCTCGGCGTTCGTCAATAAAGGGGATGCAATTCCCCGGAACGAGGCATTCCTATGTTGCTGCCTTGACTCACTTCCCTTGTGGGGCACGGGACTTGGGTCGTGCGAGGCGCGCGTTGTCCACAGAAATGCACAGGGTTCCAGAGTTATCCACAGGCTGTGTGGGGGATCTGTGGATCGCCGGAGTGGTGGTCTCGAAAGTCACGGCCGGTCTGGGGAATTCTCTTCTCAAACCCGCGTTACACGCTCATTCGGGTGGGAATTGCTCGCTCCAACGAGTTGATCACGGGAATTGGGGTGACGCGGGGACCCTGGGTGCCCTGTGGACGGGCGGGGGGTGACAGGAGTGATTTGTCGACTGTGCGGGCCGACGTTGTCGACTTGTCCCCAGGGTGATGGGTGAGCCTGTGGATAACTCTGCGATACATCCACAGGCTCCACGGCCGGACCAGGGGTCGACACACAGGACAGGGAGCACGGGGACGGGAACCAAGGGCAGGGACCAAAGACGGGGACCACAGGCCAGGGACCACCCCAACCGGGACCGGGCCTCAGGCGCGGCCGTCCTGGCTGCGCGCCAGCCAGTCCGACGCCTCGATGAACGCCGTATCCGAGGTCCCGGGCCGCAGCGACCGCACATCGGCCGCGGACATCCCCGCCCGCGGGTACGAGCCGAGGAACCGCACCTTGGGGCAGATCCGCTTCAGCCCCATCAGCGCCTCACCCACCCGCCGGTCCGAGATATGACCCTCGGCGTCCACCGCGAAGCAGTAATTACCGATTCCCGCGCCCGTCGGACGGGACTGGATCAGCATCAGGTTGACCCCGCGCACCGCGAACTCCTGGAGCAGTTCGAGCAGCGCGCCCGGGTGGTCGTCGCCCAGCCAGATGACCACCGACGTCTTGTCCGCACCCGTCGGCGCCGCCGGGCGGGCGGGCCGGCCCACCAGGACGAAGCGCGTCTCCGCGTTCTCCGCGTCGTGGATCTCGGTGACCAGAGCCTCAAGGCCGTACGTCGCCGCCGCGAACTCACCGGCGAAGGCCGCGTCGAACCGCCCTTCCTGCACCAGCCGCGCCCCGTCCGCGTTCGACGCGGCCGATTCCCACAGCGCGTCCGGCAGATGGGCCCGCAGCCAGTTCCTCACCTGCGGCTGGGCGACCGGATGACCGGTCACCGTCTTCACACCCGACAGCTCCGTCCCCGGCCGTACGAGCAGGGCGAAGGTGATCGGCAGCAGTACCTCGCGGTAGATCATCAGCGGCTCGCCGGAGGCGAGCTCGTCGAGGGTCGCGGTGACCCCGCCCTCCACCGAGTTCTCGATCGGGACCAGTGCGGCCGCGGCCTCCCCGTTCCGTACGGCATCGAGGGCCGTCGGTACGGACACCATGGGGACGAGTTCCCGCGTGGCGGATTCCGGGAGCGTACGGAGGGCCGCTTCCGTGAAGGTGCCCTCGGGGCCGAGATACGTGTAGCGCGTGGCCGACATACGGTCACCCTAATGGGCCGACGGGGCTCATGAATCCGGCCTGGTAAAACCCCGAGGTGGGGGGCGTGCGGGCTCAGGACTCCAGGAGCCGCTGACCCACGTACTCCCCCTCCCGCGCGCCCCCGGGCACCGCGAAGAGACCGCTCGCCTCGTGGCGGATGAACGCCGAGAGCGCGTCCCCCCGGTCGAGTTTGCGCTGCACCGGTACGAAACCCTTGAGCGGATCGGCCTGCCAGCAGATGAAGAGCAGTCCCGCGTCCGGTGTCCCGTCCGGCCCGATTCCGTCGTGGAAGGAGAAGGGACGGCGCAGCATCGCGGCCCCGCCATTGGCCTCCGGCGTCGAGATCCGGGCGTGCGCGTTGCCGGGGATGACGGGCTTGCCGTCCGGTCCCAGCCGGTCCAGGTCCGGATCGGTCATCTCCGTACCGCCCGTGAGCGGGGCCCCGTCGGACTTGCGCCGGCCGATGACCTGCTCCTGCTTGGCGAGCGTGAGCTTCTCCCAGTCGTCCAGGAGCATGCGGATACGCCGTACGACCGCGTAGGAGCCACCCGCCATCCAGGACGGGGTGCCGGCCGCCGGTGCCGCCGGGACGAAGATCCGCCGGTCGAAGTCCGGCTCCGACGGCTTGGGGTTGCCGGTCCCGTCTATCTGGCCCATCAGATTCCGGCTGGTCATGGGGTGGGGGGTGGCGCCGGGAGAACGGTTGAAGCCGTTCATCTGCCAGCGCACCCGGGCCGCCGCGCCCGCGTCCTTCTGGAGCGCCCGCAGTGCGTGGAAGGCGACGAGCGCGTCGTTGGAGCCGATCTGGATCCAGAGATCGCCGTTGCTGCGTCCGGCGTCGAGATGGTCGGAGGAGAAGGGGGGCAGCGGATCCAGGGCGGCCGGGCGCAGGGCGGCCAGGCCCGTACGGTCGAAGAAGGTGCGGCCGAATCCGATAGTCACGGTGAGGGCGGAAGGCCCCGCGTCCAGGGCGATACCGGTGTCATGGCCGCCGTCCGCTCCTGCCGTTCCCGCGCCGCCACCCGCGGCCGGTTCCCCGGCCATCAGTGTCCGTGCCGTCTCCGACCAGCGCCGCAGCAGTGCGGCGGCTTCCTTCCGTCCCGCGCCGGGGGCCAGGTCGAAGGCGATCAGATGGCCACGGGCGTGCAGGGGGGTGGTGATACCGGGCTGGTGTGCGCCGTGGAAGGGGACGGAGTCCGTGCCGACGCTGGTCAGCGCGGTCGCCGGCGCGGGGCGGCTCGCCGCGTACGCGCCGGCTCCGCCCACCGCTCCGAGTGCGAGTCCGGTGGCGCCGGCGGCGCCCGCGGTGCCGAGCAGCCGCCGCCTGGAGATACGGGTGAGCGGGGCGCGGCCGGATCCGCCCTCGGGGGTCCCGTCCTCGGGATCGCCGGGGAGGGGCCGGGAGCGGCCGTCGTCGCGGCCGTTGTCGTGGCCGTTCCGGTTGTCGTGGTCCTGCCGGGTCGTCTCGCTCACGATGGGTCAGCCGATCTTCACGTTCTTGTCGACGGTCGTCTGGTCGATGTCGGAGGTACGAATGGTCAGCTGGAGCTGCCACTCGCCCGGCATCGGGATCTGCACGGCGTCCGCGCTCCAGTGTCCGGGAGCGAAGCGCTCGGGGACGATCGGCAGCGGACCGATCTTCTGAGCCGTGAGAGTGAAGGCGGCCTTCACCTCGGGCACGTCCAGCGGCTGTCCGTCCGGACCGTCGACGTAGATGTGCATCACGTTGGCGCCGGAGCGGCCGGGGTCGAGGGTGAGCTGTACGGTGCCCTTGCCGTTCTCGCCGCCGGTGTCGAAGGGCAGGGTGAGTGCGAGGGGGCCCTCGGTCGCGGGCGCGGCGGCGGCCGTGCCACCGGTCGCGCCGGCTTCCTGCTCGGCCGTACGGCCCGGCTCGGTGGAGGTCAGTACGGTCGTGACGGCGAGGAGCACCACCGCGACTCCGGCTTCGGCGAGTACGGAACGGCGCAGTCCGATCCGCCCCGGATCGGCATCGCGGATCCGCTTCTGGCGAGCAGTCGCCAGTGCCGCTTTCTGCCGTTCGAGCTGGGTAGCTCTCTCACTGTCAGCAACGACGGTCGTCGCCGCGGCGGTCTCGGTCCCACTCCCAGTCTCCGATCCCGTCGCGGCCTCGCCCTCGGCCTCCGCCTCGATTTCCGCCCCTGCCTCTTTGCCTGTCCCGCCCTCCGCCCGCTGCCCCAGCCGTCCCGTCCACCTCCGGGAGAACCAAGCGATCACGACCAGCACAGCGACGAGCCCGACCTTGACCAGAAGGAGCTGCCCATATGACGTGCCCCAGAGCGCCGACCACGATCCGACCTGACGCCAGGACTGGTAGAGACCGGTCGCGGCGAGGACCACGACGCTGACGAAGGCGATGCGCGAGAAGCGCAGCACCGCCGCGTTCTCGATGGAGGGCGCCCGGTAGAGGGCGACGAGCAGAGCCGTGAGCCCGCCGAGCCAGGTCGCCACCGTCAGCAGATGCAGGACGTCCACCGGCATGGCGAGACCGGTCTGGATCCCGGTCGAGGCGTGCTCCGCGAGCGCCCACGTTCCGGCGATCCCGGCCGCGACGACTGTGCCGCCCACGGCGAGTCCGAAGGTGAGGTCCTTCCTCTCCTTGTTCTCCTGCTCGTCCTGTGGAGTCTCCCGCTTGGCGTACGCGCCGAAGAGGACGGCGACGAACAGGGCGGCGGCGCCGAGCAGCAGCAGCCGGGAGACGAGTGCCGCTCCGGTCTTGGTGGCCAGGACGTCCTGGAGTCCGCCGAGGTCGAAGGCGTCGCCCAGCTTGCCCGAGCCGGTGTACGGGCTGCGCAGGAGCAGCAGGACGAGCGTGGCGGCGGCGAGGGTGAGCCAGCCCTGCACGACGAGCCGTTGCAGGGGACGTACGGACGCGCCGCGCGGCCAGCAGCCGAGGACGAAGGCCGCGCCGCCGATAAGGAGGATGAAGCCCGCGTACGAGGCATAGCGCGCGATGTCGTAGAGGGTGCCGACGAGTCCCCCGCCGGCTGCTTCGTCCGGCACGTCGGCCGTGGTCTTCGAGGGCGCTCCGATGGAGAAGGCGAAGGCGCCGGAGACGGGATGGCCGTCGGCGGAGACCGCCTGCCAGGCGACGGTGTAGGTGCCGTCGGGCAGCCCCGCGTGGAGGTCGATGCCGTAGGCGACGGTGCCGCCGCTGCCCAGATCGCGGATCCTCCCGGTGTCGGCGCGCTTGCTGCTCGGATCGAGCACACGGATCGAGTTGTCGCCCATGGCGACCTGTTCGGAGAAGGTGAGGCTGATGTCCTTGGGAGCGGTGGCGACCACCGCCCCGTCCTCGGGGGTGCTCCCGGTCAGAGCGGCATGCGCCGAAGCCGTGCCGGAGAGCACGGTGAAGACGCTGCCGAGAAGCACCGTGGCAACGAGCAGTAGCCGCACCAAAGGTGCGGATCCGAAGCGCGGGGCGGTAGCTGTCATGGTGTGTCAGTCCCTCATCGCTGGGCCGGGTTGTAGTTGATCTCCTTCACGGGAAGCTCGACCTTGATGGGGTCGGCCTTCTCGAAGCGCAGTTCAATGCCGACCTTCTGGCCCTGCTTCGGCTGCTGTTTGAGACCCATGAACATGATGTGGTTGCCACCACGTGCGAGGTTCAGTTGGCCGCCGGCCGGGATGTCGAAGGACTTCACCTTCCGCATTTTCTGGTTCTCGGTGCTGTGGATCGTGATGTCGTCGGAGATGTCGCTGATGACGGAGGTGAGCTTGTCGGCGGCGCCACCGCTGTTGGTGACGACGAGGAAGCCCGCCGCGAGATCGCCGACGGGGCGCGGCATATAGCCCCCGCTGACCTTCAACCGGGGCGTGTTTCCCGAGGGGTTGGTGGAGGAGTTGGACGAAGAGCCGGAAGTGGACGAGGAAGAGGAGGAGGAAGCGGATGACGCCGAGGAACAGCCCGCCAGCGCCAGCGCGGCGGTCAGGCCGAGGGCGAGAGCGGGAGGGGTACGGCGGCTCACGGGTTCTCACCCTTGATGAGCTTCGGCAGGTCCTTGGCGTAGTCGTCCGAGGAGGCGTCCTCGCCGTAGAGGACATATCCGGCGTCGGTCTTCGGTGAGAACGCGATGACCTGCGCGCCGTGCATCGAGACGACGGTGCCGTCCTTCTCCTTCTTGGGCGCGTCGATGCCGATGCCGAGCTGACGCGCGCCCGCCTGGATGGTGGGGAAGTCGCCGGTGAGTCCGACGAAGGACGGATCGCCTGCGCTGGCCAGCCACTTGCCGAGTTCGGCGGAGGTGTCGCGCTCCGGGTCGGTGGTGACGAAGACGACCTGGAGCTTGTCCTGGTCGGCCTGGGGCAGCGATTTACGGGCGATGGCGATATTGCTGATCGTTGTCGGGCAGACGTCAGGGCAGTTGGTGTAGCCGAAGTAGATGAGCGTCGGCTTTCCCTTGGTCGCCTCGCGGAAGTCGTACGACTCCCCCTTGGTGTCCTTCAGGACGAGGTTCGGCTTCTTGAACGGTGTGTCGAGCACGGTCGCGGCTTGATTCTTCGGCTGGGCGGAGATATCGGCGATGGGCTTCGCGGAGTCGTCGCTGCCACTGCCGCAGGCGGTCAGGGTGAGTGCCAGGGCCGCGACGACAGCGGCGGCGGAGGCCACCGCCTTCTTGCGGGAGGTCACAGTTTTCTTGCGCATGGGGATATTTCCTGGTCGTGGAGTACGGGCACCGGGCGCGCGGGCCGGGGTCGGTTTCCGGCTCCGCACGTCCCGGGTGCCTCGGGTACGTCGTGCGCGGCGCCGCGGTGCGCGGTGCCGTAGGGCGTGAGGAGGGGAGGGAGCGTCAGGCCGTACGGCGACGGCCGGCCAGCACGGCGAAGGTCACCCCGGCGATGCCGACGAGGATGCCGATGAGGCCGAGGGCACGGGCGGTGGTGTCACTGGTGTCGGCGGAGGCCGTCGCGGCCTTCGCGTCGGCGCCGGCGGTGTCCTTCGCGGCCGAGGTGCCGTGCTCGTCCCCGGCGGCCGCCGTGAGCTTCAGCACGGGCGCGGGGCTCAGGGGCTCCGGCCCGCTCTCCTTGGGCTCCTCGATCCAGCGGACGATATCCCTGTTGTCGTACGTCTGGATCGCCTTGAACACCAGCTGGTCGGCGTCCTCGGGGAGTTGTCCGACGGAGAGCGGGAACTGCTGGAACTGGCCCGGCCCGATCTTGCCGCCGTCCGCGGTCCAGGTGACCTTGGACACGGCCTCGGTGATGGTGTTGCCGTGCATCTCCAGCGGCTTGGCGAGCTTGGTCTTGGCGACGTCGATCTTCCAGCCCGGCACGGGCTGCGGCATCACGGATGCCAGCGGGTGGTCGGTCGGGAAGTTCACTTCGACCTTGGTGGTGGAGGCGTCGTCGCGCTCGTTGGGGACCTTGAAGTTGATCGTCGCGTAACCGCCCTTGGCGGCCTCGCCCTGCGGCTGCACGCTGACATGCGCGGAGGCGGGACCGGCCAGCAGCAGAAGGGCGGTCGCGGCGATACCGCCGGCGACGGAGGCGCGGGTGACGTTCTTGGCTGAGAACACAGAACACTCCACGGTGCGAGAGAAAGGGGAATGAGGTGATCGGACAAGGCTGCCGCGGCGGCGGTGCGCGACGGCATCGCGACCTCACCCCGGTCCGTGTCCGATGTCCATCGGCGCGCGGAAGCGCGGAGGGTGTCGCGTCAGGCTGCGAGAGCGAATACGGCCGGAGGGCCGCGTCTGATCACCGTGTGCTGGAGAGATTCCCCGGCCGGTGGTGGCGGAGTGCGGTAGGAGCCGTGCGGGGCGCATGGCCGCGGTGCGGGTACGCCAAGCAGCCCGGCGCGCAACGCCCGTACGAGGGCGAGGGCCGCGCGCAGCGCACGCAACGCGGCACTGTCGGTGACTTCACCGATGCCCTGCGTCGACAGCTGGGTGAGCCGGAGAAGCGCGAGATCCCCGCGGCGCAGCAGCCAGCCCGTCGCGAGAGCGGCGAGCAGATGCCCGAGCACCATGGGGAGGGAGGGCAGCAGCCCTTCAGCTGTGGCGGTGGCCGACATGGCGGTGGAGGCAGCAGGTCCGAAGGCGGACGTCATGTGCTGATGAGTGCCCGTTGTCGAACCCACCGGGTTGATACCCGCGTTGGCGACGATCCGCTGTGCGTCGACCGCGCTGAGCGAGGCGGGGCCCGCTCCGCAGACCAGCTTGGCGGCCATTCTGATCAGAGCGTCGTCCGCGCCCACCGGCACCGTGAGGTGCTGCTGACCGATGCCGAACAGGCTGTGCAGGCCGAGCTGACCACCCATCAGGGCCATGATGATCGAGCCGGTCGAGCGCGCGCGTCCGGCGAGCGGAGCGGCGATCGCGAACACTCCCAGGAAGCCGAGGACCAGGGTCCACCAGGGGACCGGCGCGCAGGCGGCCAGTACATGTCCCGTCGCCGACAGCACGACGCAGACCGCGGTGAACACCGCGGCCCTCAGCAGCCGCGGGGCGGCTCCGGCGTACATGCGGGCGGGTCTGGACATGGCCGGGTCATCATCGCACTGCGACCCAGGGCTCCGTAGGGCAGGTCCGGAAGATCACCCTCTGCCCGATCTTTGTCCCGTATCTGTCCCGTCTCCCCCGTGTCTGTGTCGTGTCTGTGCCGTCTTTCTACTGTGTCTCTGCCGGTCTCTGCCGGTCTCTGTCCGCGGACCGCGATGGTCTGTTCCTCACACCGCCAGGCCCTGTTCCATACACCGCGATGCGCCACGGACGCGTCCGCCGAATGAGGGTTATCACGTCAACCTCGTGCTTACGACCTGAGGTGCGGGGCAATACGTATCGGTATGTCGAGCCTCGGTATGTCGAGCGCCGGTATGTCGAGCCGCAGCCTGGAGGCTGGAGCATGAGCATCTGGTGGTCTGTCCACTTGCGGCGCGAAGCCGCGAGCGTTCCGCTCGCCCGCCGCCTTCTGCTCGGCGCCATGGACACCGCGGGTGTCGACCCGGACATCTCCTTCGATCTGTCGGTCGCGCTCAGCGAAGCCTGTGCGAACGCCGTTGAGCACGGCGGGGACGAAGGGTCCGGCGAGCCCCCTGGGGCGTACCGGGTGACCGCCTATCTGGACGGGGAGAGATGCCGTATCGAAGTGGCCGACTCGGGCCCCGGCTTTCCGGCCCGGCGGGTGGTGCAGCGTACGGCCCCCGTGCCCGCGCTCATGGCCGAGAACGGCCGGGGGCTGGGGCTGATCGAACAGCTCGCCGATCATGTGCAGTTCGGGAACCGGCCGGGGCACGGCGCGGTGGTCAGCTTCGACAAGATCCTGAAATGGCGCGAGGGCGCCCTGCTCAGAGCCATGTGAACTCCGAACGGGACGCCCTCCACCAGGGAACGTGCCCGGGGGACCGGCCTCAGGGACCTGGCCCGGGGACCGCGCCCAGGGGCTCGCGGACCACGCCCAGGGATCGGCCTCAGGCCTGCTTGAGCGCCGCCATCCATGCCTCGACCTCGTCGGCCCGGCGCGGCAGCGCGGCCGACAGGTTCCGGTTCCCGTCCTCCGTGACGAGGATGTCGTCCTCGATCCGGACGCCGATGCCGCGGTACTCCTCGGGCACGGTCAGATCGTCGGCCTGGAAGTAGAGACCCGGCTCCACGGTGAGGCACATCCCCGGCTCCAGCGTCCCGTCCGCGTATGCCTCGCGGCGCGCGGCCGCGCAGTCGTGGACGTCCAGGCCGAGCATGTGACCGGTGCCGTGCAGGGTCCAGCGACGCTGGAGGCCCAGCTCCAGGACCTTCTCGACCGGCCCCTCGACCAGCCCCCACTCGACGAGCTTCTCGGCGAGGACCCGCTGTGAGGCGTCGTGGAAGTCGCGGTACTTCGCGCCCGGCCGCACCGCCGCGATGCCGGCCTCCTGGGACTCGTACACCGCGTCGTAGATCTTCCGCTGGATCTCGCTGTAGCGGCCGCCGATCGGCAGGGTGCGCGTGACATCCGCGGTGTAGAGGGTGTGGGTCTCCACACCGGCGTCGAGCAGCAGCAGATCGCCGGGGCGTACGTCACCGTCGTTGCGCACCCAGTGCAGGGTGGTGGCGTGCGGTCCCGCCGCGCAGATCGAGCCGTAGCCGATGTCGTTGCCCTCGACGCGGGCGCGCAGGAAGAACGTGCCCTCGATGTAGCGCTCGCTGGTGGCCTCGGCCTTGTCGAGGATCTTCACGACGTCCTCGAAGCCGCGGACGGTGGAGTCCACGGCCTTCTGCAGCTCGCCGATCTCGAACGCGTCCTTCACGGCGCGTGCCTCGGAGAGGTGGACGCGCAGTTCCTCGTCGCGCTCGGCGGTGACCTTGTCGGTCAGCGCGGCCTCGATGCCGGCGTCGTGTCCCCGGACGTTGCGGACGGGGCCCGTGGCGTCCTTGAGGGCGGCGGGCAGTTCCCGAACGTCCTTGGCGGGGATGCCGAGCAACTGCTCGGCCTCGGTGAGGGAGTACCGGCGGCCGACCCACAGCTCACCCTGGCCGTCGAGCCAGAACTCGCCGTTCTCGCGGTTGGAGCGCGGCAACAGATAGACGGTCGCGTCGTGCCCGTCCTGGCCGGCCTTCGGCTCCAGTACGAGGACGCCGTCCTGGGTCTGGTCGCCGGTGAGATACGTGTACTCGGTGGAGGCGCGGAAGGCGTACTCGGTGTCGTTGGAGCGGGTCTTGAGGTTGCCCGCGGGGATCACCAGGCGCTCGCCGGGGAAGCGCGCGGAGAGCGCGGCTCGGCGGGCGGCGGTCTCGGGCGCCTGTGCGATCGGCTCCTGGCCGTGCAATTCGGTGTCGGCCCAGCCTGACTTCATGTTCTCCGCGAGCTCGTCGGACACGCCCGGGTACAGACCGTTCTTCCTCGGCTTGATGGGGGCTTCTTCTGTCTCAGGGGTCTCCGGCTCCGGGGTCTCCGGGGTGAGCTCCTCAGCCACTTCTTCTCCTCATACGACTACCGATACCGACTACGGATCTGGACCATCTGCGGATCTGGGCCATCTTTTCCATCGTATGTGCGAGGGGAGGAGGGCTCCGGCTCCCTGTGAGAAATCCGTCATGATCACTCAAAGCGGGCGGCGAGGAGTACGAAGTCCTCGTGAGGTTCCGGGGGACCGGCCGGCCCCGGTCCGGCCGGCACCAGGGCCCGCAGTACGTGGTCGGCGACCGCTGCCGGATCGTCCCTGGCGGTCGCGGGGACACTCGCGGCCGCCGTGTGCAGCCGGGCGAAGCCCCGGTCCATGGGCTCGCCTGTACGGCGCAGCAGCCCGTCCGTATAGAGCAGCACCGTTTCTCCGGGCGCCGTCACCAGCTCCACGCTCGGCGCCTGCCAGCAGGAGAGCATTCCGAGGGGCGCGGACAGTGATGTCTCGACGAACTCGGTGCGCCGTTCCCCGACGACCAGCGGGGGCGCGTGCCCGGCTCCGGCCAGTACGAGCGTGCGCCGGGCGGGTTCGGCGTATGCGAAGAGCGCGGTGGCCGTACGCGCGGGCTCGGTCAGCCGCAGCAGCATCTCCAGATCGGACAGGACGGCGATGGGGTCCTCGCCCTCCATCACGGCGTACGCCCGCAGGGCGGCGCGCAGCCGTCCCGTCGCGGCCGTCGCGCCGGGCCCGGAGCCGCTGACCGAGCCGACGGCGAGGCTGAGGGCGCCCTCGGGGAGCGGCAGCGCGTCGTACCAGTCACCCCCGGCGCCCGTCGCGGTGCGGTGGCGCACGGCGAGTCGTACGCCGGGCATCCGGGGCAGCCGGCCGGGCAGCAGCTCGTGGGTGAGGGCGGTCACATGGGCGCGGGCCTGTTCCAGCTCGCGCAGACGGGCGAGGTGTTCGCCGGCGTAACGGACGTAGAGACCGATCAGATGGCGCTGCCGTTCCGTCGGCTCGGTGGGTTCGTCGTACCACCAGACGGCGGCGCCGAGCTTTGCGGGCTGTGAGGGCGGAAGGGGCTGAGGGGGCTGCGTGGGCTGAGGGGCCTGAGGGGCCTCTGTGGGCAGGCCAGCCGCGCACCCGACCAGGAGCGGTACGGCGTAACTGGCGCCCAGACCGAGCCGCGCCGCCACCTCGCGCTGGCGCGGATCCGGTCCCGTATCCGCATCGGTGTCGGCGAGCAGATCGGAGACAGCGACCGCTTCGGGGACGGCCACCGGTTCGGGAACGGCCACCGGTTCGGCGGGTCCGCCGGCGGCGTCGAGGAGCCTGCCGTACGAGGTGGCGCGGCGTGGCACGGTCTCCAGGTGGCCGAGATCGGCGTGGGTGAGTCCGAGCCCGAGGGTGGTGACGGGACCCAGTCCGTCGGCCGGTTCGAACAGGACCAGACCCCGCCGCGCGTCGGCCAGGGCGGCGCCGGCGCGCAGCAGTTCATGGAGCGCGCGGTCCAGGGAACGGGTCCTGGCCAGGCGTTCGGTGAGTTCATGGAGGGTGGTGAGATCGGAGACCCAGGCCGCCAGCCGGTCCTGGATCAGTGCCCCCGGCGCGGCCGGAAGGGCGTCGAGGGGCGAAGAAGTTTGCGTGGGGGCAGGGACCGTGGAGTCGATTCCAGCCACTTTCGGCATGTGCGGAGCGCTCATAGCAGCCGACTTCCGAGACGTTGCATTTCACTCAATAGCATCGCAAACCCCCATGTCATTCTGCGCAGCTATTAATAGATCCACATCTACACGTACAGCTGATGTGATGTCCAGCATTGTCCTAGAGGAACGATGGGTGTCTGTGAGTCGGTGAACTTGGCTAAAAAATGACCCTGGTGATGTGGTTTTGCTGTCGACTGAGGGCGCTCAACTGGGATTCCTTCAGGGCTGAGTTCGAGTACGACCCGGGTGGAGCGTCATTCCGAACGTGATGGGTACGTAAACGGTGACGGACAGGGGCAGTTGGGACCGCCTCGGAACCTGCCGACGGGCTTCGGCGTCTTAACCGCCGTAGTTCGCGCCCATCCCCCGGAGTGGCGGGAAGAGCACAGCGGTACGGCAGCGGGACAGTAAGCGCCATGCGCACGCCACCCCTCGCCACGCGTTTAATGAAGACAGTCCGAGTTCGGTTCAGGGACGGTGCGACGCACCACGGACCGAGACGGTCTGTCCATGCCTCGGGCAAGGGGCGGCCACGCGTCGAAATGTACGCACGGTGAAGTGATGCACACACATGGTGTCAGTGTCATGTGGACCTCGGCGTTCAACGGAAAGGAACGAGCGCTCATGCGCGAGATCCTCGGAAGGCGACGCAGGCTCCGGTTCCGGCGCAAGGGGAGGGCTGCCCAGCTCGACGCGGCGCTCACCTGCGCCACCGCGTGGAGATGGCCCGTACTGCCGGGCGCCGGACTCAAGTCGGCCGGCGGACGCGGGACGCGCGGCCACGGCTGCGCCTGCCCCGACCTCGAATGCGTCGTGCCCGGCGCGCACCCCTTCGATCCCGGGCTGCTCGCGGCGACCACCGACGAGCGAATGGTGCGCTGGTGGTGGGGCAACCGCCCCACGGCCCCGATCGTGCTGGCCACGGGCGGCAGCGCCCCGTGCGCGGTGAGCCTGCCCGCCGTCGCCGGCGCGCGTGCGCTGGTGGAGCTGGACCGGATGGGCATGCGGCTGGGGCCGGTTGTCGCGACCCCGACCCGCTGGTCGCTGCTGGTGGCCCCGTACAGCCTCGAACAGCTCGGTGAGCTGCTCTACAGCAAGGACTGGGTGCCCAGTTCGCTGCGGTTCCATGGTGAGGGCGGCTATCTGGTGCTGCCGCCGTCCGAGGCGGCCGGTGGACAGGTGCGCTGGGAGCGGGCGCCTCTGGAGGGCTCAGCGGCGCCCTGGCTGCCGGATGTGGAGGCGGTCGTGGACGCGCTCGTCGAGGCGAGCACGAGCGCGCCGGACGGCGGCAGTCGGCTCGCGTACTGACGGCAGTGCGTTTGCTGCCCGGCGTTGGTTGACGGCTCTCCGCGCCCCGGTCTGATCCGGACCGGGGCGCGTTCACGCTCTGTCACTCGTACGGGTGCGAGTAGGGCCGAGTTGCGGGGGAATTGGGCGCGCGGGGTCCGTGGGCGCCGCATACCGTCGATATCTTCGGCCCACCGTCAGCAATTCCCCGGCAGTGACAGGTGGGCCCCACCATGAATCTCCGCATGATCGGGCTCGCGGCCGTCGTGGTGTTCACCGCACTGCTGCCGCTCGCCGCCTTCGCCGGCCCCGCGGACGGCCCGCCGTCCGGCGCGGGCGGGACGAGCGGCGCGGCCGGGCTCCTTGCGGATGCGAAGGCGGGACTTTCGTCTGTGTCCGGAATTAAAGGGTCCGCCACGGCTGAGAGCGCTGGGAACGCCGGGACTGCCGGTAGGCGTGGTACGGACGCCCTGGGACGTCCGACCGAGCGATGCGGGCCCGAAGTCGTCTCTCCCGAGGGAATCGAGGCGCAGACCTACGTCCTGACCGCGGAACGCGACAGGACGGACCAGCCGCCCGGTAGATCCGACAGGTCCGGTCGGTCCCGGTCCGGCAGGTCCGGCAGGTCCGGCGAGTCCGGCGGGCTCGACACGTGGGCGCGTACCTACTACCGCAATGAGACGGGCGGCGAACTGCTCGCCGTACTGAGCCTGATGGGGCCGTACGGACGGACCGTACAGACCCGCTGCCCGATCGACGCCGACGACGAACCTGCGGTCTGCGAGACACCGCGCGAGCCGTCCCGGGGCGGACACACCGCCTACATGGCGGTGGTGGAGTTCTCCGCTCCCGCGAACAGTGGGAACGGCGGGGACGGCGGGGAGACCGAGGGCGATGGTGCGGAGATCGAGCCGCTGCTGCTGAGGTCGGGAAGCAACTCCCCGGCCCCAGCGGCTGGTTGACACGCCGGGGCATCCGGGAACGCAGACGCCCGGTCGCTGGCGACGGGGGATGCACCAGCGACCGGGCTTCTAGAACCGTAACAAGAGATCGGCGGTTAGCAAATTCGATCCGGTGTATTCGGACAATGAATTACCTGCCGGTAGGCGAAGTTGTGACAGGTGTCACCGGCTTCAGTGGAACGCGTCACAGTCCGTCGGGACTGTCAGCTCAGCGTCACCTGGCGGTTGGTGAGTCCACCGCGCGCCCGGCGTTCGTCCCCGGTCAGCGGTCCGTCGACGGCGAGCGCCGCGGTGAGCCGCTCGGCGAATTCCGCCGCGGGCTTCTCGCACTCCTCCGCGCCCATCGCGCTCGGCAGGTCCCACACCGGAACCGTGAGCCCGTGTGCCCGGAAGGAGCCGACCAACCGGGTGCCCTCACCAAGGCTTGATGTGCCCGCGGCGTGCAGCCGGGCGAGCGCGTCGAGCAGCTTCTCCTCGGGGTACGGCATGACCCAGCGGAGGTGGTTCTTCTCCGGCGTCTCGCACCAGTACGCGGCGTCCGTACCCGAGAGCAGCGCGGTGGGGATCGCGGCGGCGTTGGCGCGCTCCAGGGAGGCGGTCACCTCCGCCGAGGCGTTCTGCGCGTCCGGCACCCAGAACTCGAATCCGGCGTGGACGACCGGCGTGAAAGCGGCGCCGGGGTCGAGCAGGTCCTGCAGGCGCGGACCGTCGGCGGGCACCCGCTCGGCGGCCACCGGGTTACCGGGCTCCGCGGTCAGCGCACGCCGGAGCGTGTCGGCGAGATCGCGGCTCAGATCGCCGGACGAGGTGTCGTTCTGGAGCGCGAGCAGTACGGAGCCGTCGTCGCGGCGCAGCGCAGGCCAGGCCATCGGCAGGACTGTCGCGAGGGTCACGGACGGGACTCCGTCGGGCAGCCCGTCCCTCAGGGTCAGCTCGGCGGTCGCGGCGGGCACCAGCTCGCGCAGTGCGACCCAGTCGCACTCGCCGGCGAGTCCCTCGAAGGGGCGCTGGACCAACTCGGTCACGGCGTGGGCGGCGGCCCGGCCGTGACAGGCCTTGTAGCGACGGCCCGAACCGCACGGGCAGGGCTCGCGGGCTCCCACCACCGGAATAGGTCCGTCCTTGAGCTGAGCCTTCGCGGCCTTCGTCTGGGGGCGCTTCTTGGCCATGGTGTGGCTTTCTCCCGGTAGCGGCGATGCGGTGTCGGCGCGAGCCTAGCCGTACGGGGATTGCCGGGGGCGCGAAGCGGCGCGCGAACGGGCGAGGCGCGGGGTCGGCAGGCGATGCGTTGACGAGGCGGAGGGACCGTCAGTCCCGGTCCTCCAGGACGTCCGCGAAACCCAGCCCGTTCAGCCCGTTCAGCCCGTCCAGTCCGTTGAGGCCCTCCAGCGCGTCCAGTCCGTCCAGTCCGTCGAGTTCCTCCAGTCCGTCGCGCCTCTCCAGCCCCGGGTGGAGAGATGTGACGCGCGTAGCGAAGTTGTCGCGGAGGTGCCCTTCCGTAACGATGACCCACACCGTGACTTCTCCGGTGGCGCTGTCCCGTACCCCCCACTCCTGGGCGAGGGCCGTGATGATGTTGAGCCCGCGCCCGCCGCGTGCCGTGACCGAGGGCGTGGCGGGTATGGGCCGCGTGGGGCCACCGCCGTCCGTCACCTCGACGGTCAGCCGGCCCGCCTTGTCCACGCGCCAGGCGGCAAGGATGTCGCCGTCACCGATCTCCGTACGCCCCAGCGGTCTGCCATGTCGGCAGGCGTTGCTGAGGAGTTCGGAAAGGATCAGTACGGCGTCGTCCACCACCGAGTCCGACATCCCGCTGCGCCTCAACTGCTCGCGCATCCGGTGTCGCGCTTCACCCACGCCCGCAGGGCCATGGGGTACGGCCATGCACGACGACGTGGGCACTTTCTGTGCCACCACAAACGCCACCCCCGAGACCTCCTTTGCCCCACGCCACCGTGTGGATGCCCCAATGGCCCGGACCGGAAACCGGCCAGGGGGACGCCATTGACGCACTCCTGACGTTCGAACACGGAACGAACGCGCCGGTGCACTCCTCGTCACTGTCCGTGAGCAGGAGTGGGGAAATATCAGGTGAGACGGCCCAGCTGGGACAGCACCTGTTTGGGGCGGTTGGTGATGATCGCCTCCACTCCGAGGCGGACGCAGAGATCGACATCTTCCGGCTCATTCACCGTCCAGACATGGACACGGTGGCCCGCCCTGTGCAGTCGGGCGATATATCCCGGGTGGTTACGGACGATCCGCATCCCGGGACCCGCGATCCTGGCCCCCGCGGGAAGCCGTCCGTCGCGCAGCCGGGGGGAGACGAACTGCATCAGATAGACGGTCGGCAACTGGGGCGCGGCAGAGGCGATCCGGTGCAGGGAGCGCGCCGAGAAGCTCATGATCCGTACGGCCGACTCGCCGGGAACGGGTCCGCCCGGCACGGACCGGCCCCGGAAGGGCTCGCCGGGCGACGTGCCGCCCTGGACGCGGGCGCCCCGCGTGGGGGCACCCGGGGTCCGGCCATCGCGGGTGGGGTCGTCCAGTCCGAACCGCTTCAGCAGGTGCAGCAGCCGTTCCTCCACCTGCCCGGCCCACCGGGTGGGGTGTTTGGTCTCGATGGCCAGCTGGATGGGGCGGCCGGCGTCCGCGACCAGTTCGAGCAGGCGCTCCAGTGTCAGTACGGAGGTGAACTCCGGGTCCCGCCAGTCAGGGCTCTCCTCGCTGTCCTTCCAGGAGCCGAAGTCGAGGGTCGCGAGATCGGCGAGTTCCAGGGCGGAGACGGCGCCGCGGCCATTGGAGGTGCGGTTCACCCGGCGGTCGTGGACGCAGACGAGATGGCCGTCGGCGGTGAGCCGTACATCGCACTCAAGCGCGTCGGCACCGTCCTCGATGGCTTTCGTGTACGCGGCCAGGGTGTGCTCGGGGGCGTCCTCCGAGGCTCCGCGGTGGGCGACGACCTGGATGCTGTGCTGGCGTGCTTGAGTCACCGCGTCATGGTGTCATCGTGAGGGGGTACGTGAGTGAACGGTTGGTGTCTCATGGCCGGTCGGTCCAGGTGTGTCCTTTTTGCCCGTAGTAAAGGATGACGGACGGATGCACAGGTCCTGCTTACAGTGGCCTGACGTGTTGTGGGAAAAGCTGACCGCGGACACTTGCACAGCGGATTCTTGCCGTAGACGACGTGGAACCGAGGAGAAAGAGCTGTGAGCACTGAGAACGAGGGCAACGCGGTCCCCGCCGCCCCGTCCGTACCTCCCGTGCCGGATGCCGCTCCCGAGGGCACACCCGCGTCCGCTCCGCGAGGGGCCGCGCCTGAGCCGAACGCGCAGGGGCCGGGCCCGTACGAGCCGGGCCCGTACGAGCCGACGCCTGCGGCGCGTGAGCCCGGGGCGCGCGAGCCTGCGGCGCACGAGCCGGCTCCGCGTGAGCCGGTGGCGCCGACGGCCGACCAGGCGGGCCGTTTCGCCGAGTCCGCCCCCCAGTACCCGTCGTCGCAGTCGCAACCCCATCCGCAGTCGCAGTCGCAGCACGGTCCCGCGCCGGAGCCCGCCGGGGAGCCGCCGCGTGCGGCTGACGCGGGCTGGCCCCCGCCGCCGCCCGAGTTCCCCTCGTACGGCTCGTACGGCGGAGCCGGCAGCGGCGCAGGGGATGGCGGCGGAGGGGATGGCGGCGGTCCGGTCTGGGGCGCGCCGGTGCCGGGACACGAGCCGCGGCCGCCGCGCAGGCGTTCGAGCGGGCTGATCACCGCCGTGCTCGTGGCCGCCCTGATCGCGGGCGGCGTGGGCGGCGGAGTCGGCTACTGGGCCGCCGAGAGAAATGACGAGGGCTCGGCCGGTTCGACGACGGTCTCCGCGGCGGACGCCCCGAAGGAGGTCAAGCGCGACGCCGGTACGGTCGCCTCGGTGGCCGCCAGGTCGCTGCCGAGCGTGGTCACCATCGATGCGCAGGGCGGTAACGGCGAGGGCGGTACGGGCACCGGCTTCGTCTACGACAAGGAGGGCCACATCCTCACCAACAACCACGTGGTGGCGTCCGCGGCGAACGGAGGTGACCTCACGGCGACCTTCTCCAACGGCAAGAAGTACGACGCCGAGGTCGTCGGCCGGGCCGAGGGCTACGACGTGGCGGTGGTGAAGCTGAAGGAGGCGCCCTCCGGACTGACCCCGCTCCCGCTCGCCAACTCGGAGCAGGTCGCCGTCGGGGACTCGACGATCGCGATCGGCGCCCCGTTCGGTCTCTCCAACACGGTCACCACGGGCATCATCAGCGCCAAGAATCGCCCGGTCGCGTCGGGTGACGGCTCCGGCTCCAGCAACTCGTACATGAGTGCCCTCCAGACCGACGCCTCCATCAACCCGGGCAACTCCGGTGGCCCGCTGCTGGATTCGCGGGGCGCGGTCATCGGTATCAACTCGGCCATCCAGTCGGCGGGCAGCGGCGGCCTGGGGCAGTCCCAGGCGGGCTCCATCGGGCTGGGCTTCGCCATCCCGATCAACCAGGCGAAGAACGTGGCCGATCAGCTCATCAAGACGGGCAAGCCGGTCTACCCCGTGATCGGCGCCACGGTCACCATGGCCGAGGGCGGCGAAGGCGCCACGATCTCGGCGCAGGGCGAGGGCGGCAGCCCGGCCGTCGTCGCGAACGGCCCGGCCGCCAAGGCGGGTCTGAAGGCCGGGGACATCATCACCAAGTTCAACGGCACCCCGATCGACAGCGGCCCCACCCTCATCGGCCAGATCTGGACCCACCGGCCCGGCGACAAGGTCACCCTGACCTACAAGCGTGACGGCAAGGAGGCCACGACCCAGGTCACCCTGGGCGAGCGCGAGGGCGAGAGCTGACGGGCGGGTCGGTACTCGTCACCGGGGGTCGGTACGCGTCACCGGAGGCCGGCGGTAGGGCGTGAAGCACGCTCGACCGCCGGCCGACGTGTTGGCGGGGGCCCGGTCAGGGCTGCTGCCGGCAGGTGGCCCGCACCGCGCGGCCCGGCTGGGCCGGCGGGGCCACTCATCGGCTCCTGGCGACCTCGGTGTCTTCGGCCGCTGCCTGCCGCGGGGGTGTCTTGGAGGGGTGGAGCACGGAGTGTGCTCGGGCGGTGTCGAAGTCGTTCTCCCACTTGCCGATCACGATGGTGGCGACGGCGTTGCCGAGGACGTTGATGAAGACGCGGCCCTCGTTGAGGATGCGGTCGATGCCGACGATCAGCGACAGGGCCGCGAGGGGGATATGACCGACCGCGGTGACGGTGCTGGCCAGGACGATGAACGCGCCGCCGGCGATGCCCGCGGTTCCCTTGCTCGTCAGCATCATGACGCCCACCATGATCAGTTGCTGCTGCCAGGAGAGGTCGATGCCGACGGCCTGGGCCAGGAACAGGGAGGCCATCGTCAGATAGACGGCGGAGCCGTCGAGGTTGAAGGAGAACCCGGAGGGGATGACGATGCCGACCACAGGGCGTCCGATGCCGAGGGTCTCCAACTTGCTCACCAGTTGTGGCAGTACGGCTTCGCTGGAGCAGGTGCTGAGGGCCACGAGCAGTTCCGTCTTGAGGAAGCGCATGAGAGCGAACAGGCTCAGCCCGCAGGCGCGCATGATGGCCCCGAGCACCACCAGGACGTAGACGACGCATGTCGCGGTGAACAGGATGATGAGGTAGCCGAGCTGCTTCAGACTCTCCGCGCCGTAGGTGGCGACCACGGTGGCCAGGGCGCCGAAGGTGCCGATCGGGGCCAGCCGCATGACCCACCCCACGATCCGGAACACCACGTCCGACAGGGCCCGGATCCCGGAGATCAGAGGAGCTCCCTGCTCGCCGGACATGTTCAGGGCCACACCGAACACGATGGACACCATCAGAGCGGCCAGGATCGCGTCACCCGTGATCGCGCCGAACAGTGAGGCGGGAATCATCGAGGAGACGAACCCGGTGAAGGTGGCGTGTTCCTGGGCGGCCTGCGGCACATCGTCGGCGTTGAGCGTCGAGGGGTCGATGTTCAGTCCGGTGCCGGGGTGGAAGAGGTTGGCGACGACCAGCCCGATCAGCATCGACGCCAGTGACAGCACCAGGAAGTAGCCGATCGCCTTCACGCCGATACGGCCCGCCTTGCGCAGGTTGCTCATGGAGGCGATGCCGGTGGTCACCACGCAGAAGACGACCGGGATCACGATCATCTTGACCAGCGCGACGAACCAGTCGTTCAGCGGCTTGAGATCCTCCCCGAAACCGGGGAGGAGAAGGCCGACGGCGATCCCGAGGACCGCGGCCAGCACCACCTGGAACCACAGCTCATGTAGCAGACGATTCAGCCGCGACCGGTGCGGGCGGTGCGGGCGGCCGGCGGTGGCGCTGCTGGTGGTGGCGGAGGTCATCGTTGGTGCTCCCTTGCACGACGATCGTGAAAAGCCCTGTCCCGTGGGGGTGTCGGGGACGCGGGTGCGCCGCGTCCCCGGTGACGTGAGGTGCGGACGGCGCGGGTGGGACCGCGCGCCGGCGGCCGAGGCCGTGGCCGGTCGAGGTCGGGTGACCGACGCCGTGGCCGGTCGAGGTCGGTCGGCCGGGTTCGTCGGCCGCGTCAGCTGTGCAGCGCGCGCAACACCTTGTAGAAGGCGGCCTTGCCCTCGAAGCCAATGCCGGGGGTATCGGTGAGGGTGACCCGGCTCTTCTCGATGACGGCGTCGTCGGCGAAGCCGCCGGTGGGCTGGAACTCGCCCGGGTACGACTCATTGCCGCCGAGCTTGAGAGCGGCGGCAATGTGCAGGGAGAACTGGTGTCCGCCGTGCGGAATGCAGCGCCGCGAGGACCAGCCGTGCCGGCGCAGCATGTCCTGGATGCGCAGGTACTCCACCAGTCCGTAGCTGAGCGCCGGGTCGACCTGGATGATGTCGCGGTCCGGGCGCAGACCGCCGTAGCGGATCAGGTTACGAGCGTCCTGCAGGGAGAAGAGGTTCTCGCCGGTGGCGATGCGGCCGGAGTAGTGCTCGGCCACCACGGCGTTGAGCCGGTAGTCCAGCGGATCGCCGATCTCCTCGTACCAGAACAGGTCGTACTTCTCGATGGCCCGGCCGTATTCCAGGGCGGTGGCGAGGTCGAAGCGGCCATTGACGTCGACGGCCAGCCGCGAGCCGTCTCCGTCCAGGACATCGATGACGGCCTCGATGCGCCGCAGGTCCTCGGGCAGGTCGGCGCCGCCGATCTTCATCTTGACGACGTCGTAGCCGAGGTCGAGGAAGCGGCGCATCTCGTCCTGCAGGTCCGTGAGGGTCTTGCCGGGAGCGTAGTAGCCGCCGGCGGCATAGACGAACACTGATTCGTCGGGACGGCCGTCCCCGTAGCGGTCCGACAGCCAGCGGTACAGCGGTCGGCCCGCGATCTTCGAGGCGAGGTCGAACAGCGCCATGTCCACGACGCCGACCGCGACCGAGCGCTCCCCGTGCCCGCCCGGCTTCTCGTTGCGCATCATGATGTCCCACGCCTTGGCGGGGTCGAGCTCGCCCTCCTCGTCCAGCAGGCTGCCGGGCTCGGCGTCCATCAGCCGGGGCAGGATACGGCGGCGCAGGATCTCGCCCGCGCTGTAGCGGCCGTTCGAGTTGAAGCCGTACCCCACGACCGGCTTCCCGTCGCGGATGACGTCACTGACGATCGCGACGACGGAGCAGTCCATCGCGCTGAAGTCGATCCAGGCGTTCCGGATCGAGGAGCTGATCGGAACGACCCCCTCGTACACGGCAGTGATCTTCATCGTACGGCCTTTCTCATATCTTATAAGTTGCGACGGCTGTTAGACTCGGGTGACCGAGCAGGGGCTGTCAAGGGGTCCGCGCACATCCGGAAGGGAACCGCCGGGGGCGATGGCTGGTACGAATCTTTTTCTCAGCAAGAGCGATCTCGCCTACGCGGAGCTGCGCGGCCGGATCCTCTCCGGCGACCTTCCGGCCGGCTCCCGGCTGGCGCAGTACGAACTGGCCGAGTCCCTCGGCATGAGCATCACGCCCCTGCGGGAAGCGATCCGGCGCCTCAGCAGCGAGGGCCTGGTCGACGTCGAGACGCACCGTGATGTACGCGTCTCCTCGATGAACTCGGACGAGGCCCGCCAGCTCTTCGAGGTACGGCTCTCCCTGGACCCCACCGCCGCCGAACTCGCCGCCGTACGCCGCACGGACGAGGACATCGCCGCCATGCGGGCCGCGGTCGGCAGGCTGCTCCCCGTCACGCGTCAGTGGGGCGAGGAGGCACTCACCGCCCACCGCACCTTCCACCAGGCGCTGTACCGGGCCTCCCACAATGACGTCCTCATCGGTCTGCTGGACGATCTGTGGGACAAATCCGACCGCTACCGCCGCCTCGGTCTCGAACTCCCGCCCGGCGACGAGCCGCGCACCCGCGACCTTCAGGAGCACCACCGCCTGGTCGCGCTCATCGTGGACGGTCAAGCAGCCCAAGCGGCGCAGCTCATGTGCGACCACATCACCAACAGCCTCACCGCCACGGCTATCAGCGCGCTCGAAGACCGCGAAAGCCACCGGCTGGACTGAGGCCCCCACATTCCGGCGGGACGAGGGGGTCCGGAGGCCCCGCGGCTGCTGGAGCCGATGGCGGCCAACCGGCCCGTCTACGGTCTACGGCCTACGGCGATGCCGCCTACGACACCCTCACCCTCCGGAACCAGCTCCGCTCGACCTCCGCCGCATGCTGTACCAGGCCGACGGGTCAGGGGTCCGCCAACCTCACAGTTTGCCGGTGACGACTCCGCGCCAGGTCCAGCCCGCGGCCAGGACGGTGTCCTGGAGGGGGTTCTTCAGGTC